>NZ_AQOI01000830.1:0-389 GCF_000364665.1 Xanthomonas sp. SHU 199 | reverse complement strand
CGCCGCTGCGCCAGCCGCCGCGCCGGCGCCGGTCAAGGACAACCCCGATGCCGCCGACCTGGCCGATCCGGCCGCGGGCAGCGCCGCGCAACCGTTGCCGCCGAGCACGGCCGCCGGCAACTACGCGGTGAATTTCGGCGCCTATGCCACCGCCGCCGATGCCGATGCGGTGATCGCGCGGCTCAAGCAGGCGCAGCTGCCGGGCTTCCGCGAGCAGGCCACGATCGGCGGGCGCCAGGCCTGGCGGGTGCGGATCGGGCCGTATGCCGATCGCGCCCAGGCCGAATCCGTGCGCCTGCAGGCGGTCAAGGTGCGCAACGACGTCAACGCCCAGGTGGTGACCCTGGACGCGGCGCCGAGCAACGCCACCCCGGCCAGCGCTACGCCGA
>NZ_AQOI01000829.1:0-18254 GCF_000364665.1 Xanthomonas sp. SHU 199 | reverse complement strand
AAGCAACAAGTGCACTGCCCTAATGTGGCAGGGACTTCAGTCCCGACGCGACCAACTGAAGGGTGTCGGGGCTGAAGCCCCTCTCACACAAGATTGGCGAATCGCGGCACGACAATGTTGCAAGTGCAAACACAGAACATCGCCGTCGGACCGCGCTCGCCGCGTTGCGCTCTGCACGCGCCGTCGCCACGACGAATCACCCAAGCCCGCGTCCACCTGCGTCCGCGATCTCGCCGCCTACGGCAGCGCCACGCGTCGCGCCACCGCGTCCTGCAACGCTTCGAGAAACTCCGGCGCCAGCGGCAGCTTGCCGAACCAGCCGTGCTGAGTGCCGCTGAGCACGCGCAGCATGTGTCCGCGGCCCCCTGGCATGCGCCCGGCCGGCAACATGCCCACGTCGCGCAGCCGCGCCATCAGGTCGCGCTCGGACTGGAACAGCGGGGTCAGCCAGCGGCTCCAGAACTGGTACACCGCCACGTGCGCCTGGCGCTGCGCCTGGTAGCGCGCCAGCGCCGCGTCAATGTCCGGCGCGGTGCGCAGGCTCTCACTCAATGCCCAGGCATCCATCAGCGCCATGTTGACGCCCTGCCCCAGTTGCGGGCTCATCGCATGCGCCGCGTCGCCGGCCAGCACCAGGCGGCCGCGGTACCAGTGCCGCTGCACCGCATCGCGGTAGCTGGCCCGCGCCAGTTGCGCCGGTGCGTCGATCTGCGCCAGGCGTTCGCGCGCCTGCGGCCACAGCTGCGCGATCTCCTCCAGCCACGGCTGCACACCGCGCGCCTGCCAGGCATCGAACTCGGCGGTCGGCAGGCTCCAGAAGAAACTCACCCGGGGCTCGGCATCGCCTGGGCGGGTGCCCACCGGCAGCAGGCCGATCATCTTGCGCGCGGCCACGTAGCGCTGGCGCAGTTCG
Source organism: Xanthomonas sp. SHU 199 (assembly GCF_000364665.1). Classification (NCBI taxonomy): domain Bacteria; kingdom Pseudomonadati; phylum Pseudomonadota; class Gammaproteobacteria; order Lysobacterales; family Lysobacteraceae; genus Xanthomonas; species Xanthomonas sp. SHU 199. The sequence continues at coordinate 17,341 of NZ_AQOI01000829.1, read as the reverse complement.
TCGGGGAAGGCCCAGTCGCCGCGCGGCAGCAGGCACCACAGCGCGCCCCACGGATACATCCGGTCCAGCCGCGTCGCCTGCACCTGCGCGCGCAGCGCCGAGGCCGAGCCGTCGCTGGCGATCACCAGGTCGAACGGCCCGTGCCAGCGGCCGTGCTGGTCCTGCACCCGGCGCAGCGTGTCGTCGATGGCGACGATGCGCGTATCGCGCTGCAGCGTGGCGTAGCCGTCCCAGGCCTGCGCCAACAGGGCGAACAAGGCGCCGCGCTGCATGCCCAGCCCGAACAGGCGCGCCTCCAGGTCGCGGTAGCGCATGTCCATCACCGCGCGCCCGCACGGGGTCTCGCCGTACAGGCGGTGCACCGGCGCGCCGTAGGCCAGGGCCTGCTCGAGCAGGCCGATCCGCCACAGCACCTGCAGGCCGGTCGGCTGCAGCAGGAAACCGGCGCCGACCGGCCCGGGCTCGGCGGCGAGCTCGAACACCTGCACGCGGTGCCCGTCGCGCGCCAGCAGCAGCGCCAGTGCCTGGCCTGCGGTGCCATACCCCACGATCCCGATCTGCAATCCTTGCGTCATTGCCTGCACCGCCTGCCGACGCCGACACCACGGCGTCTCCCATAAAAAACCCCGCCGAAGCGGGGTTCAAGGCACAACCGAGTCAACGCGCGCGCTTACTCGACCGGCGTGATATTCGAGGCTTGCGCGCCCTTCGGACCCTGGGTCACGTCGTAGCTGACACGCTGTCCTTCCTGCAGGCTGCGGAAGCCCTTGGAGTTGATCGCGGAGAAGTGCGCGAACACATCGGCGCTACCGTCTTCCGGAGAAATAAAACCAAATCCCTTGGCGTCGTTGAACCACTTGACGGTACCGTTCGGCATGGTGATGCGAGACCTTTTGCAGTGAATGGGTGGTGGTTGTGCGGCAGCCGCACCGGCGGAGTATGCAAAGCTTGCGCAACGAAGACAATCACCCGCGCGCCAGTTCCCCCACCAGCTCCGGCAGCCCGACCGAGGCCGCCTCGACATTGGCCAGCACCTCGGCCAGGGTGATTTCCTCGGCGTCGCCGCAGCCGGCCGCCCAGTTCGCCACGATCGCCAGGCAGGCGTAGTCCAGGCCCAGCTCGCGCGCCAACCCGGCTTCGGGCATGCCGGTCATGCCGACCAGGTCGCAACCGTCGCGGCGCAGCCGCGCGATCTCGGCGATGGTTTCCAGGCGCGGCCCCTGCGTGGCGGCGTAGCAGCCACCGTCCACAAGCGCGGTGCCGGTGACGCGCGCGGCGGCGAGGATCTTGCTGCGCAGCAGCGGCGAATACGGATGACCGAAATCCACGTGCAACACCTCGCTGCCCGGCTCTTCGCACAGGGTGGAGATGCGCCCCCAGGTGTAGTCGATCAACTGGTCCGGGCAGGCCAGCACGCGCGGGCCGAAGCGCTCGGTGATGCCGCCCACCGTGTTCAACGCGAGCACGCGCGTGGCGCCGATCTGCTGCAGCGCAGCAAGGTTGGCGCGGTAGTTGATCTTGTGCGGCGGCAGCGAATGGCCTTCGCCGTGGCGGGCCAGGAAGGCGACGCGGTGGCCAAGCAACGTGCCGACCCGCACCGGGCCGGAAGGCGCGCCGTAGCGCGTCTCGACCTCGTGGGTCTGCACGTCGTCCAGCTGTGCGAGCTTGTAGACGCCGGTGCCGCCGATGACGGCCAGTGCGATGTTGTCCATGCGGATCCTCGAACGAAAGGGAACGCCTGCGCCGGCGACGCGCGCCGGCAGCGGGAAACTTCAGCGACGGAGGCGAGGCTGGCTCGCCTGCCCCGCTTACTCCTTCATCGCGTAGATCGCCGGCAGGTTGCGCAGGGCTTCGTTGACGTCCATGCCGAAGCCGAACACGTAGCGGTCCGGCACTTCGACGCCGACATAGTCGGCACTGACCCCGGGCACGCAGCGGTCGTGGCGCTTGACCGTCAGCGCGGCGATGCGCACGTCGGTGGCGCCCTGCTCCAGGCACCACTCGCGCACTGCCTTCAGGGTCAGGCCTTCGTCGAGGATGTCGTCGAGCAACAGCACGCGGCGGCCGTACAGCGCGGTGGCCGGGCGGTGCTTCCACACCAGTTCGCCGCCGACGGTCTCGCCGCGGTAGCGGGTGGCGTGCAGGTAGTCCAGCTGCAGGTCCTGGCCGCGGCAGCCCAGTTCCAGCGCCAGCTGGCCGGCGAACGGCAGCGCGCCGTGCATGATGGTCAGGTAGACAGGGGTTTCGCCGCGGTAGTCGGCGGCGATGGCGTCGGCCATCTGGGCGATGGCCTGGTCGATGCGGGTGCGATCGACCAGCAGGTCGGCCTGGGCCAGGGCCTGGGCGATGGTGAGAGTGGACATCAGGCGGTTTTTCCGAAGGTGGAGAGCAGATGGGATTGGGTGTGGCCGTAGCGGGCGTCGGCCAGCAGGCCGTCCCAGCCAAGGCCGCCGCGGCCGATCAGGCCGAGCAGCGCGGCGGTGTTGAGCGGGCGGTCGCGCACGGCCTGCAGCGAGTCTTCGACCAGTTCCGGGTGGCAGACCAGGACCACGTCGCAGCCGGCGTCCAGGTGCGCAGTGACCCGCGCGGCGACGCCGCCGGCGGTGAACGAGGCGGCCATGCCGATGTCGTCGGAGAACACCACGCCACGGAAGCCCAGCTCCTGGCGCAGGATCTGCTGGATCCAGCGCGGCGAGTAGCCGGCCGGTTCCGGCGCCACCTGCGGGTAGACCACGTGCGCCATCATCACCGCATCGGCGCCGGCGGTGATGCCGGCGGCGAACGGCACCAGGTCTTCCTGGCGCAGGGTGTCCAGCGAACGCGGGTCCTCGGCGTCGTCGACGTGGGTGTCCTCGAGCACGGTGCCATGGCCGGGGAAATGCTTGAGGGTGGCGCCCATGCCGACGCTGTGCATGCCGCGCACATAGGCCGCGGCGAAGGCCGCGACCACCTGCGGATCGTCGCTGAAGGCGCGGTCGCCGATGGCGCGGTTGCCGCGGGCCAGGTCCAGCACCGGGGCGAAGCTGAGGTCGATGCCGCTGGCGCGAATCTCGCTGGCCATCAGCCAGGCGTGCTGCTCGGCCATCTCCAGCGCAGCGGCCGGATCGCGCGCGTACAGCGCGCCGAAATCCTGCAGCGGCGGCAATGCGCTGTAGCCCTCGCGGAAGCGCTGCACGCGCCCGCCTTCCTGGTCCACGCAGAGCAGCAGCGGCCGCGGCGTGGCGGCGCGGATCGCCGCGCTCAACTCGGTCACCTGCGTGCGCGAGGCGAAATTGCGTTTGAACAGGACCACGCCGGCCACCGCATCGTGCTGCAGCCAGTCGCGTTCCTGCGCGGTGAGTTCGGTACCGGCAACGCCGATCGCGAGCATGCGGGGAATTCCTCCTGCCGGCGCGGTTCAGGCGCCTGTGGGTCGGCATTGTCGCAGATGCCGGCGTCGGCGGCAGGTCGCGCCGCTGCCAGCTGACACGTCTCGGTAATGAACGCGTCCGAGTTGAGGCGCGCGCAAGGCGGCCTTGCGGCCCGTTGCCTGGCTGCCGTGGCTGGCGCGCGCGGGATGCGGGACACGTCCACGGCGAACCGGCATGGGCATCAGCAGGACGCCTGCGCATCACCGCGGGAAGCCCCTCGCCTCCTGCGACGCTGTCTGGCGCGCCGCACGCGGCGCGGGAAGCCCAACGTACAGCGCGCGACGTCCTAGACCGCGCAGCCGTCCGGACCGCAATCGCGGCCCGCCTGGGCGTCGGCCAGCAAACCGCGCACGGTGGCGGCGAACACCTCCGGTGGCTGCGCGCCCTGCAGCGCCTGGCGGCCATCGATGACGTAGGTGGGTACCGCGCGGATGCCCATGGCCTGCGCCTGCCGCAGTTCCGCCTCGATCTCGTCCAGTCCCTCGCCGCCGGCCAGCAGCGCCTGCACCCGCGGCGCCGACAACCCACCTGCGGCGCCGGCATCGCACAGCGTCTGCGGATCGGCCAGGTTGCGGCCCTCGGCGAAGTGCGCATGGAACAGCGCCTCGGCGACCGCGTCCACGTCGCCCTCGCGCGCGGCCAGCCACAGCAGCCGGTGTGCGGGCAGCGTGGTCACCCGCACCTGGCCGCGACCGAAATCGAACGGCAGGCCTTCGGCGCGCGCGGTGGCCTGGGTCTGCGCCAGGATCTGCTCGGTGCGCGCCGCACCGCCGAACTTGGCCGCATAGGCCTCGCGCAACGGCACCGGCTCGGTGCCGGCATCCGGATCCAGCTGATATGGATGCCAGTGGATCTCCAGCGCCGGCGCGTCCGCGCCGAGCGACGCAAGACCTTGCTGTAACCGGCGCTTGCCGATCCAGCACCAGGGGCAGACCACGTCGGACCAGATATCGATGCGCATGAGCGGGGATTGAAGATTGGGGAGTCGCAAAAGCATAAGCCCGATCGCCGCGAGAAGCCGGGATTGGGGATTCGGGATTCGGGATTGGGGATTCGCAAAAGCGGGTCGCGTGCGGCGTTTGGCTTTACGCTTTTGCCAATCCCGAATCCCCACTCCCCAATCCCTGCCATTCGCAGAATGGACACGTCGCCAGCGCCACGTTGTAGTACCGCGGATCGTCGGTGACTTCGGCGCCGAGCCAGTCCGGCGTGGCGAACGCCTCGTCGGCGCTGTCCAGCTCGATCTCGGCGACCACCAGCCCGGCGTTGTCGCCGAGGAACTCGTCCACTTCCCAGAGGTGGCCCTGGTACTGCACGAGATGCCGACGCTTGTCGATCAGGCCGCCCACGCACAGCGCCAGCAGCGCGCGCGCATCGTCCGGCGGGATCGGATACTCGAACTCCTGGCGGGTATGCCCGAGCTCGCGCGACTTGAGGTTGAGGAACGCGGCCTCGCCCTGCACCCGCACCCGCACCGACGCCTTCTGCGCCCCGCTGGCCAGCGCCGCCTGGTCGTTGAGATAGCCCTGCGCCATCGGCATCACCGCATGCGCCGCCGCGCGCCAGCCGTCGCCGATGACGAGGAATTTGCGTTCGATTTCGATGGCCATGGGAATCGGGAATGGGGAAAGGAGAATGGAAAAAGCTTAAACCGCGCGCGCAGCCGCTGTGACGAATCCCTAATCCCGATTCCCCATTCCCGGCTTTTCGAACACCGCAATGCTCTCCACATGCGCGGTGTGCGGGAACATGTCCATCGCGCCGGCGGCCTTGAGCACGAAGCCCTGTTCGTTGACCAGGTAGCCGGCGTCGCGCGCCAGCGAGCCGGGATGGCAGCTGACGTAGACGATGCGCTGGAACTGTTTCAGCGGCAGTTGCTGCAGCACCTCCAGCGCGCCGGAACGCGGCGGGTCCAGCAGCAGCTTGTCGAAGCCCTGGCGCATCCACGGCGCCTGGCGCTGGTCCTGGGTCAGATCGGCGGCGAAGAACTGGGCATTGTCCAGGCCGTTGCGCTGCGCGTTGTCCCGCGCGCGCGCCACCAGCCCGGCGTCGCCTTCCACGCCGACCACCTCGCGCACGGTGCGCGCCAGCGGCAGGGTGAAGTTGCCCAGGCCGCAGAACAGGTCCAGCACGCGGTCGTCGGGCTGCGCATCGAGCAGCGCCAGCGCGTGCGCGATCATCTTCTCGTTGAGCGCGGCATTGACCTGGATGAAGTCCAGCGGCCGGAACGCCAGTTCCACGTCCCATTGCGGCAGCCGGAACGACAGCGGCACCTCCTGCGGATACAGCGGGTGCACGCTGTCCACGCCACCGGGCTGCAGGAAGATGGCGAAGTCGTGCTCCTGGGCGAAGGCGATCAGCGCATCCTGGTCGCGCGCGCTCAGCGGCTGCATGTGGCGGAAGGTCAGCGCCACCGCGGCGTCGCCGGCGATGAACTCGATCTGCGGGATGTCGCGCTTGCCGTCCAGACTCTCCACCAGGTCCGCCAGCGCGGTCACCTTGAAGCCGATCTGCGGGATCACCGTGTGGCAGACCGACAGGTCGGCGACGAAACGCGGATCCTGCTCGCGGAACCCGACCAGGGTCTTGTCCTTCTTTTCCACCCGCCTAACCGAGAAGCGGCCCTTGCGCCGATAGCCCCAGGGCGCGCCGGTCAACGCCGGCAGCACCGCCTGCGGGGTCACGTGGCCGATGCGCTCCAGGTTCTCGGTCAGCACCCGCTGCTTGGCGACGATCTGCTGGTCCTCGGCCAGGTGCTGCAGCACGCAGCCGGCGCAGACTCCGAAATGCGGGCAGCGCGGCGTCACCCGCTGCGGCGAGGCCTGCAGCACCTGCACGGTGCGCGCCTCGTCGAAGTGGCGGTTGCGCGCGGTGGGTTCGGCCAGGACGGTCTCGCCGGGCAGCGCGCCGGCGACGAAGGCGACCTTGTCGCCCTCGCGGCGGGCGACGCCGCGACCGTCGTGGCTGAGGTCGGCGATGTCGGTCTGGAAGGGCGTGCGGTCGAGACGGTTTCTGGATCGGGCCACGTGGCAACAGGCTGCGGGCGGAAAAGGGCGGCTATTGTCGCAGATGGGCCGGGCCGGGACCGGCTTGCGATTGCCGCGCCGGCGAGGCAAAGTGGCGCACGCACGCGCGCCACCGCGCGGGATGCGACCACGCCGCATGGAGGCATCAGCATGGCATCGAACCAGGACCCGGTAACGCGACTGCTGCTCGTCGAAGACGACCCGATCAGCCGCGCTTTCTTCGACGCGACGCTGCAGGCGCTGCCGGCCCAGGTGGACCTGGCCGACTCCGTCGCCAGCGCCCTCGCCCGCGCGCAGACGCAGGCGCACGACCTGTGGCTGATCGACGCCAACCTGCCCGACGGCAGCGGCAGCGATTTGCTGTGCCAGTTGCAGCGGCAACGCCCCGGCACCCTGGGGCTGGCGCATACCGCCGACACCAGCGCCACGGTCCGCGCGCAGTTGCTCGACGCCGGGTTCGCCGACGTGCTGCTGAAACCGCTCAGCACCGAACGGCTGCTGCAATCGGTGCGCCGGCTGCTCGCGCGCGGCCGCCTCGGCGGCACCGCCGGGACCGCCGAACCGACCCTGGACTGGGACGAGACCACCGCGCTGGCCGCGCTCAACGGCGAGCGCGCGCACCTGATCGCATTGCGCGAACTGTTCCTGGCCGAGCTGCCCGGCACCCGCGATGCGGTGGCCTCGGCCCTGCAACTCAGCGACGACCAGGCCGTGCGCAGCCACCTGCACCGGCTGCAGGCCAGCTGCGGCTTCGTCGGCGCCGCCCGCCTGGCGCGGGCCGTGCGCCAGTTGCATGGCGACCCGGCCTCTTCGCAGGCCCGCCACCAGTTCAGCGAGGCGGTGGCGGCGTTGTTGCACTGAAGGCCGGGATTGGGGATTGGAGATTGGGGATGGCTCCCAGTCACTTCCCACGCGTCGGCGTGCGGCGCCACCTGCCGCAACCCGCGCTTCTCGAGCGTTGCCCTGGCGATCCCGGCCGGTAGCCGCCCTTCCCCGTGCGGTCACGATCCGGTCTCGCGACGGTGACGACAACGACGGCGTCCGCATGGCGCTCGCCACACAGCGAAACTTGCAAATAAGATTCGTTCTCGAATAAATTAACGCCCCGACGACATCTGCGGACCAGCCATCGCCCCGTCCGTTCACTACACGCAACAGGGGCCTTCTCATGTTTCAGACGTCATTCCACCGGCCAGCGCCGGCCATGGGCGTGCTCGCCCGCGCGCTGCTGGCCGCTCTCGTGGCCGCCGCGTCCACCTCGGCCAGCGCCCAGGACACCGCCAGTGACGGCACCCGCGATGCCGGGTCATCGGCCGAGGCCACGCAACTGGACACGGTCATGGTCAAAGGCCAGCGGCTCAGCCTGGACCTGCAGCAGGATGCGGCGGTCGGCGCGCTGGGCACGTCGCGCTTGCTGGATACGCCGTTCTCGGTGAGCCTGATCGAAGAACCCGAGATCGCGCGGCGCCAGGCCACCACGCTGGGGCAGATCTTCATCAACGATCCATCGGTGTTCGCGGCCGAGCCGCCGGCCACCACCAACTGGTGGGGCACGCAGATCCGCGGCATCGGCGTGCGCAATTTCTACGTGGACGGCGTGCCAATGCTGATGGAATGGGGCGGCGAGTTCCCGCTGGAAGCGGTGCAATCGGTGCAGGCGCTGAAGGGCCTGGGCGGCTTCATGTACGGCTTCGGCGCACCGGGCGGCATCGTCAGCTACCAGACCAAGCGCCCTACCGACACGCCACTGCTGGCCACCACGGTTGGCTACCGCAACGACAGCGTGTTCTCGGCGCAGGTGGATGCGGGCGGCCGTGCCGACGGCGCCGACTCCTTCGGCTACCGGCTCAACGCCGGCATCGAACGCGGCGACGCGTACAACGGCGCGGGCATCGACCGCAAGACGATCGCTCTTGCGGTCGAGCAACCGATCGTCGAGGGCCTGACCTGGCATGCCGAACTGGTGCACGAGCGCAACACGCTCGAGCACGAGCCGCTGTACTTCTATTGGGACGCCTACCAGGGCACCCGTCTGCCCCGCCCCACCAGCGACTACGACAAGATCCGCGTCGATGGGGCCTACTACGAGACCGCCCTGCTGCACGCGACCACCGGCCTGAACTGGCGCATCGACGAGCGCTGGAGTGCGGCGCTGAGCCTGGGCGGCAGCCGCCGCCGGCACACGTCGCACAAGATGTTCGCCAATCTGCTGAACGAAGCGGGCGACTACGCCGGTTTCGCCTACGACTTCGGTGCGGTGCTGCGCAACAGCGTGGTGCAGCTGCTGGTCAACGGCCGCGTCGATACCGGCCCGGTGACGCACGCGTTGGTGTTCGGTGCCTCGGTGCAGCGCAGTTGGGACCAGTGGAGCAAGGCGTTCTACTGGAGCAACGACTTCGACGGCAACCTGTATCGCCCGCAGTCCTTCCGCCCCACCCGCCGACCGGACTACAGCCTGGCGCCGGTCAGCGCGGACCTGCGCCAGAAGGCGGTGTTCGTCAGCGACACCCTGCAGTTCGGCGACCACTGGCGCGCCATCCTCGGCGCGCGCCACGTGGATTACCAGCAACGCGATCTGGATGGCGACGCGTCGGTGGACAGCGGCTACCGCACCTCGGTGACGACCCCGACCGTGGCGCTGATCTACAAGCCCGTCGACGACGTGTCGCTCTACGCCAGCTACGTGGAGGCGCTGGAGCCCGGCAGCCGCGTCGGCACCGATGCGCTGCCCGCCTATGCCAACGCCGGCAGCGTGCTGACGCCGACGGTGAGCAAGCAGTACGAACTGGGCGCCAAGCTGCAGAGCGGGCGCTTCGCGCTGACCACCGCCGCGTTCCGCATCGAGCGCGGCGCGCAGATCGACGCCTACCGCGACGGCCTGCGCTACCTGACCCAGGACGGCCTGACCCTGTATCGCGGGCTGGAAGTGATCGGTAGCGTCGGCGTGACCGAGGATCTGGAAGTGGGCGTCGGCGGACTGTGGATGGACCCGCGGCTGGAGGATCTGTCGCCGGACAACGCGGCCCTGCGCGGCAACCGCCCGGCCGGCGCTGCACGCCGGCAACTGCTGGCCAATGCCACCTGGCGCGTGCCGGGCGTGCGCGGCCTGAGCCTGCACGGCAACGTGCGCTACTCCGGCGATGCCTACTACGAGGATCAGAATCGCGTGCTCATCCCCGGGCATACCGTCGCCGCGGCCGGCTTCCAGTACGCCACCACGCTGGGCGGCTACGACGCGTTGCTGACAGGCAACATCAACAACCTGTTCGATCGCACCTACTGGAACCAGCACACGCTGGGCGAGGCACGCAATGCGGCGCTGAGCCTGCGGATCGATTGGCGCTGAGTGCGCCTGCCGCTGCCGTGGCCCCGCGTGGCGACGGCGGCGACGGGCGGCGGCGCTGCGCGGCGGCGTGGAGGTCTGTGGTCGTGACGGAAGCGACCGCAGGCGCGGCTCCAGCCGCGAAGGCGTTACCGGGAAAGCCCGTCGCCGCTGAGCCCGCAAGGGCGAACAAGAACCGCTTCTACGGAGCAAGCCGCATCCGGTTGGGCGTGTGACGAACGCAGCTCACTCGGGTGTCCGCGTGGCGGCAGCGCTCGCGCCGTCGATCCGCCGCACTCACGACGCCGCGGAAGGCGGCGACCGCGGCGGCGCTTCCGGTGTGGATGTCGACATCGGATCGCGCTGCGCATCCGGCTCGGCGTCCGGCTCCGATGTCGCCGCGGGCGCTTCCGACGCCGGCATTGCGGCGACGCCGGGTGCATCCGATCCCGGCGGATCGTCCTGCGGCGGTTCGGGATCGGCGACCGCCGGCGCGATGCCCGCGGCGCTGGCGCTGCGCTGCCGCGCCAGGTCCTCGACCATTTCCCAGGATTTCAGGCCGCGCCCGCCGAGGTGGTGCAGCAGCACCACACGCATGCCGCGGCGCAGGCCGGGCAGATCCTCGGCAGCCGGTTCGGTATCGTCGGCCAGCGCCAGCAGGGCGCGCCCGGTGGCCATGCCGCTGCGCTGATCGTGGCCGCGGTCGCTCAGCAGCCGGCGTGGCCCGTGCTCGGCGTCGAGCACGTAGCGCGCGGCCGGGTCGATCGGGTCGCCGTCGCCGTCGTGACGCAGGTCGAATCCCACGCCCAGCGCCTCCAGCAGGTCGCGCTCGAAGCAGCGCAGCGACCAGGCCAGCGGCGCTTCGGCGGCCAGCCGCGCGCGCACCCGCGCGTACGCCAGATACAGGTCCGGCGCCGGATCGTCGCGCGGCGCCAGACGCAGGGTCAGTTCGTTGATGTAGAAGCCGGCCAGCATCGCCTCGCCGCTCAGCCGCGGCGCCGCATCCATCGCCTCGGCCTCGCGCAGTTGCGCCAGTTCGCCGCGGCGCTGCGCGCTGAAGCGGATCGACTGCAGCGGCTGCAATGCCGCGCGCAAGGCCTGCTTCTTCGGCCCGTGCACGCCGCGCGCCAGCACGCCGAGCCGGCCGTGATGCACGCTCAGCACCTCCACCAGCAGGCTGGTCTCGCGCCAGGGCCGGGCGTGCAGGACGAAACCGGGTTCGTGCTCGATCAAGGCTGCAAAGGCTGGGAATGGGGAGTGGGGAATAGGGAATGGAACAGCAGGCCGTCCCTGGCCGCATCATCGTCCAACGATCGGAAAGAGCCAGCGTCGTGTAGAAGCGGCTTCAGCCGCGACGGGCGTTACCGGAGGGAGCGCACGTGGCTGAAGCCGCCCCTACGCACACCATGATTGTCCGGGAGGCGCGGGAATCCGATTCCCGATTCCCGATTCACCATTCCCGGCTTTATTCCCCGTAGCCAAACGCCTTCAGCGCCGCCTCGTCGTCGGACCAGCCCTCGCGCACGCGGACCCAGGTCTCCAGGAACACCTTGGCGCCGAACAGGCGCTCCATCTGCTGGCGGGCCTTGGCGCCGATGTCCTTCAGGCGGGTACCGCCCTTGCCGATCACGATCGCCTTCTGGCCTTCGCGCTCGACCCAGATCACCGCGCCGATGCGCAGCAAGGCGCCGTCCTCGGCGAAGCGTTCGATCTCCACGGTGGTCGCGTACGGCAGTTCCTCGCCGAGCTGGCGCATCAACTGCTCGCGCACCAGTTCGCCGGCCAGGAAGCGTTGGCTGCGGTCGGTGATCTCGTCCTCGCCGAACATCGGCGGCGCTTCCGGCACCAATGCCAGCAGGTCGCGCACCAGCGCCTCCAGGCCCTTGCGCTTGAGCGCGGAGATCGGATGCACCGCGGCGAAGCTGCGGCCCTCGCTGACCTGCTGCAGGAACGGCAGCAGCGCGGTCTTGTCCTTGAGCCGGTCGACCTTGTTGACCACCAGCACCACCGGGATGCCGGCGTCGCTGAGCACGTTGAACGCCAGCGTGTCCTCCTCGTCCCAGCGCCCGGCCTCGATGACCAGCAGGCCGGCGTCCACGCCTTCCAGGGAGCCGCGCGCGGCGCGGTTCATCACCCGGTTCATGGCACGCTTCTGCTCGCGGTGCAGGCCGGGGGTATCGACCAGCAGCAACTGGCCGGCCGGGAAGCTGGCGATGCCCAGCAGCCGGTGTCGGGTGGTCTGCGGCCGATTGGAGACGATGCTGACCTTGGCGCCCACCAGGGCGTTGGTCAGGGTGGACTTGCCCACATTGGGGCGGCCGATCACGGCCACGCTGCCGCTGCGGTAAGGGGGAGTGGCTTGTTCGTTCACTTGCTCGAATCCAGTTGCTCGATGGCGGCGGCGGCGGCCTGCTGCTCGGCCAGGCGCCGCGAGGTGCCCTCGCCCTCGGTCACCAGGGCGGGCTCGGCGAGTACGCAGCGTACCCGGAATAGCTTGGCGTGGTCGTCGCCGGTCTCGCTGATCAGTTCGTAGGCCGGCAAGGTCCGCTGCCGGGCCTGCAGCCATTCCTGCAGGCGGGTCTTGGCGTCCTTCTCCACCTTGCCCACCGGCAGCGCCGCCAGCGCGGCCTCGAACCAGGGCAGGATGGTGGCGCGGCAGGTCTCGAAGCCGGCGTCCAGGTAGATCGCCGCGACCACGGCCTCCACCGCATCGGCCAGGATCGAGTCGCGGCGATGGCCGCCGGACTTCATCTCGCCCGGCCCCAGGGTCAGGCGTTCGCCCAGTTCCAGTTGCCGGCCGATCGCGGCCAGCGAAGCCTCGCGCACCAGTTCGGCGCGGGCGCGGGTCAGCGCGCCTTCGTCGGCCTTGGGCCAGCGCTGGTACAGCGCCTCGGCGATCAGCAGGTTGACGATGCCGTCGCCGAGGAATTCCAGGCGTTCGTTGTGCGGCGCGCCGGCGCTGCGATGGGTCAGCGCCTGTGCCAGCAACTGCGGCTCGGCGAAGCGGTGACCGATGCGGTCACCGCGCAGGATGGTCTTACTGGCCACCACGCGTCGTCAGGTCCTGGGTGGCGTCGAACTTGCCGACCACGTCCAGATTGGCGATCAGCGGGCGGCGCACTTCGTAGGCCACGTGCATCTTCACGCCGGTGTCGGTGCGCTCGAAGGTGACGTCGCCGGGTGTCACGGTATCCGAATAATTGATATCGAGGCGGCGGAAAAGCGAGGCCTTGGCCTGCGCCGGGTCCATCTCGGCGCTACCCGCCTCTGTCGCTACGCCTTTCATCGCCGAGCGGACGGCGTAGAACTCCATGTACATCGGGAACAGCTTCATACCGATGTAGACGAAGAATCCGACCACCGCCAGCACGATCACGAACGAGGTCAAGGTCATGCCACTTTGCTTGTGCTTCATCGCGCTTCCCCTCACGCAAGTCACTGAATGGTCGTCCCGATCCGCGACGGATCGAAACTGCCGCTGCAAAACCAGCCTTCGCAATTGAGCCAGATCAGGAACGCCTTGCCGCGCAGGTTCTCTTCGGGCAGGAAATGGGTCTGGGTCCAGAACCGGCTGTCCTCGCTGTTGTCGCGATTATCGCCCATCACGAAGTACTTGCCCGGCGGCACCACCCAGTCGCCCTGGCCGGCCGGATTGTTGCGGTCGATCCACTCCAGCTCGGTGTGGGTGCGGCCGGGCAGGTACTCGGTGAGCAGCGTGGCACCGGTCATTTCCGCGCCCTTGCCCTTGCCGACGTACTCGCCCATGACCTTGTACTTCATCGGCGTGCCGTTGATGTACAGGGTGTCGCCGTGGAAGCCGATGCGATCGCCCGGCAGGCCGATCACGCGCTTGATCCAGTTCTCGTCCGGCTTGTGCGGCGGCTTGAACACCACCACGTCGCCGCGCTTGGGCTCGCCGACCGGAATGATCTTCTGGTTGGTGATCGGCAGGCGGAAGCCATAGGAGAACTTGTTGACCAGGATGAAATCGCCGACCAGCAGATTCGGCATCATCGAGCTGGACGGGATCTTGTACGGCTCGGCGATGAAGCTGCGCAGGATCAGCACCACCGCCAGCACCGGGAAGAACGCCCGCGAGTAGTCGACGATCACCGGCTCGCTGTCGAGCAGGCCGGCGCGCGCGGCGCGGCGCTTGGCGAAGAACAGCTTGTCCAGCAGGGTGATGATGCCGGTGGCGAAGGTCAGGACCACCAGCGCGATTTCAAACCATTTCATTCTTATTCCTTCGGAATGGGAATCGGGAATGGAGAACGGGGAATCGGGAAGGCAAGAGCAGGCGCTCTTTCGATTCCCCATTCCCTATTCACGACTCCCAGCTACTTGTCCATCTGCAGCACGGCCAGGAAGGCTTCCTGCGGGATTTCCACGCGGCCGACCTGCTTCATGCGCTTCTTGCCTTCCTTCTGCTTTTCCAACAGCTTCTTCTTGCGCGAAACGTCGCCACCATAGCACTTGGCCAGCACGTTCTTGCGCATCGCCTTGACCGTGGTGCGGGCGATGATCTGCGAGCCGATCGCGGCCTGGATCGCCACGTCGAACATCTGCCGCGGGATCAGGTCCTTCATCTTCTCGCACAGTTCGCGGCCGCGGCGGTCGGCGTGACTGCGGTGCGCGATCAGCGACAGCGCATCGACCTTGTCGCCATTGATCAGCACGTCCACGCGCACGAACGGGCCGGCGTCGAAGCGCACGAAGTGGTAGTCCAGCGAGGCGTAGCCGCGGCTGACCGACTTGAGCTTGTCGAAGAAGTCCAGCACCACCTCGGCCATCGGCAGTTCGTAGCTGATCTGCACCTGGCTGCCCAGGTAGTTGATGCCGATCTGGCTGCCGCGCTTTTCCTCGCACAGCTTGATGATGTTGCCGATGTATTCCTCGGGGGTGAGGATGTTGGCGCGGATGATCGGCTCGCGGATCTCCTCGACCATGTTCACCGGCGGCAGCTTGGCCGGGTTGTCCATGCTGATGATGCTGCCGTCGGTCTTCAGCACCTCGTAGACCACGGTCGGCGCGGTGCTGATCAGGTCCAGGTTGTACTCGCGCTCCAGGCGCTCCTGCACGATTTCCATGTGCAGCATGCCGAGGAAGCCGCAGCGGAAGCCGAAGCCCATCGCCTCGGAGCTTTCCGGCTCGAAACGCAGCGCCGCGTCGTTCAGGCGCAGCTTGTCCAGCGCCTCGCGCAGGTTGGTGTAGTCCTCGGCATCGACCGGGAACAGGCCGGCGAACACGCGCGGCTGCATTTCCTGGAAGCCCGGCAACGGCTTGCTCGCCGGGTCGCCGGCCAGGGTCAGGGTGTCGCCGACCGGCGCGCCGTGCACGTCCTTGATGCTGGCCGTGACCCAGCCCACCTCGCCCGCGCGCAGTGCCGGCAGCACCTTGCGCTTGGGCGTGAACACGCCGACGTTGTCGACCTGGTGGGTGCGGCCGGTGGACATCACCAGCAGCTTGTCGCCGGCCTTGATCTCGCCCTGCATCACCCGCACCAGCGAGACCACGCCCAGGTAGTTGTCGAACCAGGAATCGATGATCAGCGCCTGCAGCTTGTCGGTGTCGCGCGGCACCGGCGGCGGGATGCGGTGCACGATCGCCTCCAGCACGTCGCGCACGTTCAGCCCGGTCTTGGCGCTGACCGGCACGGCGTCGGTGGCGTCGATGCCGATCACCGCCTCGATCTCGGCCTTGGCGCGGTCGATGTCGGCGGTGGGCAGGTCGATCTTGTTCAGAACCGGCACCACTTCCAGGCCCTGCTCCACCGCGGTGTAGCAGTTGGCCACCGACTGCGCTTCCACGCCCTGCGCCGCGTCGACCACCAGCAGCGCGCCCTCGCAGGCGGCCAGCGAGCGGCTGACCTCGTAGGAGAAGTCGACGTGGCCGGGGGTGTCGATGAAGTTCAGGTGGTAGACCTGCCCGTCCTGCGCGGTGTACGGCAGCGACACGGACTGGGCCTTGATGGTGATGCCGCGTTCGCGCTCGATCGGGTTGGAGTCGAGCACCTGGGCTTCCATCTCGCGCGCCTGCAGGCCGCCGCAGAGCTGGATGATGCGATCGGCCAGGGTCGATTTGCCGTGGTCGACGTGGGCGATGATGGAGAAGTTGCGGATGTTCCGCATCGAATCAGAGGACATGAGGTGGGCGGCGGCCAGGACCGTCGTCAGGATAACGGGCCATTATCGCATGGCCGGCGGCCGCTGGTGACGGCCGCCGGATTCGCCCCTGCCCCGGGGGGCCGACCCGTCTGGATCGGCACCCGGGATGGCGCCCGGCCTCCGCCGGGCGCGCGGGATCAGCCGCCGGCGCGCACCGCGACGAAGCTGGTGGTGTCGCGGACGCGGATCAGCAGCATCACCACGTCGCCCTTCTTGTAGCCGCTCAACTGCTGGTTCAGGGCGGCCACGCTGCCGACCGGGGCGCGCCCGACCTGTAGGATCACCATGCCCGGCACCAGTTGCGCCTCGCGCGCGGCGCGGCCGGTGACCGCGGTGATGCGCACGCCCTTGCCCGGCTCCAGGCCCAACTGCTGGCGGGTGGCCGCGTCCAGGTCGGCCACGTCGATGCCGAGCAGTGCGTTGGCGCCGGTGGCCGGGGCGGCGTTGTCGCCGACCGCCGGGCCGGCACTGGCCTGGGTGTCGTCGGCCAGCGCGGTCAGCTGCACGGTCAGCTCGCGCGGCTTGCCGTCGCGCAGGATGCCCAGGCGCACCTTGGCGCCCGGCTGCATCGCGCCGATCATCGGCGGCAGGTCGCTGGAGGCGCCGATCTCGGTGCCGTTGACCGTGCGGATCACGTCGCCCACTTCCAGCCCGGCCTTGGCCGCCGGGCTACCCTGCACCAGTTGGTTGACCAGCGCGCCGCGGGTGTCCGGCAGGCCCAGGCCCTGCGCCTTCAGCGAATCGATGGCGCCGACCATGACCCCGAGCTGGGCACGGGTGACCTTGCCGGTCTTCTTGATCTGCTCGACCGCGCTCATCGCCAGGTCGATCGGGATCGCGAAGCTGATGCCCATGTAGCCGCCGGAGGCGGAGAAGATCTGCGAGTTGATGCCGACCACCTCGCCGCGGGTGTTGAGCAGCGGGCCGCCGGAGTTGCCCTGGTTGATCGCCACGTCGGTCTGGATGAACGGCACGTAGCGCTGGTCGGCGTAGGGGTTGCTGCGGCCGGTGGCGCTGACGATGCCGGCGGTGACCGAGTGGTCCAGGCCGAACGGCGAACCGATCGCCACCACCCACTGGCCGGGCTTGAGCAGGTTGGAGTCGCCGATGCGCACCGTCGGCAGGTTCTTGCCGTCGATCTTCAGCAGCGCCACGTCGTACTGCTGGTCGCTGCCGACCACCTTGGCGGTGAACTCGCGGCGGTCGGTGAGCTTGACCTTGACCTCGCTGGCGCCATCGACCACGTGGTGGTTGGTCAGCACGTAGCCGTCGGGCGAGATGATGAAGCCCGAGCCCATCGAACGGCCGGCGGGCGCGCCATCGTCGTCGTCCGGCGCGCCGCGGCCGCCGCGCGGCTGCCCGGGCATGCCCGGCATGCCGTCCGGACCGAAGAAGCGGCGGAAGAACTCGGGCATCTGG
>NZ_AQOI01000828.1:0-1277 GCF_000364665.1 Xanthomonas sp. SHU 199 | reverse complement strand
GCCTGCGGGCTGCCGGCCTCGGCCAGCGCCGCCACCAGCGCACTGCCCACCACCACGCCGTCGGCATCGACCGCCATGGCCTTGGCGCTGGCGGCGTCCTTGATGCCGAAGCCGGCCACCACCGGCACCGGGCAGCGCGCGCGCAACTGGCGCAGGCGATCGCCGGCGGCGCGGGTATCCAGCCGGTCGGCGCCGGTCACGCCGGCGAAGCTGACGTAGTACAGATAGCCGCGCGCCGCCTCGCACAACAGGTCGATGCGCGCGTCGCTGGTGGTCGGCGAGGCCAGCACGATCAGGTCCAGGCCGGCGTCGGCGAAGACCGTCAGGGTCTCGGCCGACTCCTCCGGCGGCAGGTCGACCAGCAGGACGCCGTCCACGCCGGCCGCCACCGCCTCCTCGGCGAAGCGCGCGGTGCCGTGGATCTCCACCGGGTTGAGGTAGCCCATCAACACCACCGGGGTGGTGGCGTCGTCGCGACGGAACGCGCTGACCGTCTCCAGCACGTAACGCAGGCCGGCGCCGCGCGCCAGCGCGCGCTCGGAGCTGCGCTGGATGGTCGGGCCATCGGCCATCGGATCGGAGAACGGCACGCCCAGCTCGATCACGTCGGCACCGGCCTCGACCAGCGCATGCATCGCCGGCACGGTCGCCTCCAGCGACGGATCGCCGGCGGTGAGGAAGGGGATCAGGGCCTTGCGGCCTTGGGTATCGAGTCGGGCAAAGGTATCGGCGAGGCGGTTCATGGAGGGCCTATGCACCCCTCTCCCGCCGGGAGAGGGGTTGGAGAGGGGTTGGGGTGAGGGGAAGAGGCGAAGCGGTGCGGACTGTGAGTACGGGGCTGCGCCCGCACCCGCATCCGGCGCTCCGCGCCACCTTCTCCCGAAGGAGAAGGGTAAAGCGTTACAGCGTCAGCCCCTCGCGCGCGGCGATGGTGTGCACATCCTTGTCGCCGCGGCCGGACAGGTTGCACAGCACCAGTGCGTCCTTGGGCAGTTCGCGCGCCAGCTTGATCGATTGCGCCACGGCGTGGCTGGACTCCAGCGCGGCGAGGATGCCTTCGGTATGCGCCAGCAGGTGGAACGCGGCCAGCGCCTCGTCGTCGGTGATGCCCTGGTAGATGGCGCGGCCGCTGTCGGCCAGGAACGCGTGCTCCGGACCCACGCCCGGGTAGTCCAGGCCGGCGGACACGGAGTGGGTCTCGACGATCTGCCCGTCGTCGTCGCAGATCACGTAGGTGCGGTTGCCGTGCAGCACGCCGGGGCGGCCGGCGGCGATCG
>NZ_AQOI01000827.1:0-3588 GCF_000364665.1 Xanthomonas sp. SHU 199 | reverse complement strand
GGCCGCTGCCGATGCCGTCGCCGGCGGCTTCGGCGCCGTAGATCTTCACCGAGGCGTCGTTGAGGAAGGCATGGAACAGGCCGATGGCGTTGCTGCCGCCGCCGACGCAGGCGCTGATCGCATCCGGCAGGCGGCCGTAGTCGGCCAGCATCTGCGCGCGCGCCTCGCGGCCGACGATGGCGTTGAAGTCGCGCACCATGCGCGGATACGGATCGGGGCCGGCGACGGTGCCGATGATGTAGAAAGTGTCCTGCACGTTGGTCACCCAATCGCGCATCGCCTCGTTGAGCGCGTCCTTGAGCGTGGCCGAGCCGGAATGCACCGGCACCACCGTGGCGCCGAGCAGCTTCATCCGGTAGACGTTGATCTTCTGCCGCTCGATGTCGGTGGCGCCCATGTACACCACGCACTCCAGCCCCAGCCGCGCGGCCACCGTGGCGCTGGCCACGCCGTGCTGGCCGGCGCCGGTCTCGGCGATGATGCGGGTCTTGCCCATGCGGCTGGCCAGCAGCGCTTGGCCGATGGTGTTGTTGATCTTGTGCGCGCCGGTGTGGTTCAGGTCCTCGCGCTTGAGCAGGATCTGCGCGCCGCCCACTTCGCGGCTGAGCCGCTCGGCGTGGTAGATCGGGCTGGGCCGGCCGACGTAATGGGTCAGGTCCTTGTCGTAGGCGGCGATGAAGGCCGGATCCTGGCGCGCGGCATCGTAGGCGGCGGCCAGTTCCTGCAGCGGGCCGATCAGGGTCTCGGCGACGAAACGGCCGCCGTAGCGGCCGAAATGGCCGGCGGCGTCGGGATAGGCGTGGAAGTCGCTGACGGGGACAGAGGACATGGCGCAACCGGGGGCAACAGGACAGGCCTGCACTTTAGCGCACACGTTCCCACAGAAAAACCGATAAAGTCTGACGCAATCCGTCAGGAAAACTCACATGACCAGCCTGCGCCGCCTGCCCTCGCTCAACGCCCTGCGTGCGTTCGAGGCCGCCGCGCGGCTGCGCAGCGTCGGCGCCGCGGCGGCGGAACTGCATGTCACCCATGGCGCGGTCAGCCGTCAGGTGCGGCTGCTGGAGCAGGAACTGGGATTTGCGCTGCTGCAGCGCGACGGCCGCGGCATCCGCCCGACCGCCGCCGGCACGCACCTGTGCGAGGCCGCCGGCAGCGCCTTCGCGCAGTTGCAGGACGCGGTGGCGGAGTTGCGCCGCCCATCGCGCCCGGCCGCGCTGGTGCTGGGCTGCCCCGGCAGTATCCTGGCCCGCTGGATGATTCCGCGGCTGCAGGCGCTGCAGCGCGACCTGCCGGCGCTGACCCTGCACCTGTCCGCGCACGAGGGCGACTTCGCCGCCGACCTGGACGGCCTGGATGCGGCGCTGCTGCTGGGCCAGGCGCCATGGCCGGCGGACTGGCAGGTGCGCGTGCTGGCGCCGGAGCGGATCGGCCCGGTACTCAGCCCGGCCCTGCCGCAGGCACCGGCCCTGACCGCGGCCGCGCCGGCGGCATTGCAGGGACTGCCGCTGCTGCATACGGTGTCGCGCCCGCAGGCCTGGCCGGCCTGGGCCGAGGCGCAAGGCCTGGCGCCGGCGCAGTTGCGCTACGGCACCGGCTTCGAACACCTGTACTACCTGCTGGAAGCGGCGCTGGCCGGGATCGGCGTGGCGATCGCGCCGCAGCCGCTGGTCGCCGACGACCTGGCCAATGGCCGCCTGCTGGCGCCGTGGGGCTTCGTCGACACCGGCGGGCAGTGGGCGCTGTGCGCGCGGCGGGAGCAGCAGGATCCACGGGTGGAGGCGTTGGCCGGGTGGTTGGCCGGCGAGTTGCGGGAGGATCGCGGTTAGGCGTATTGCCTGGCCTGTTCGCTGGCAATTCGCGGCGCAACCGCGCTGTACAGGACGCTTGGCCGCGACGCCTGGCGTGCGCGGGAGTGGAGGTGTCTGTCGCGGCTGAAGCCACTCTACATGGGTGGGTGGGGCGTCGAGCGCCCATCGGCGGGCGCGCGCGTCAGCCCGGCTGCGCCGGCGCGGCCAGGCGCCGCTGCAGGTCGTCGCGCAGCCGGCTCAGCTCGACCTCGGCGGCGCGCCGCTGCTGCATGCCGTCGCGGTGGATCTCGCGCACCTCCTCCACCGTGGCGATCAGTTGCTCGTGCACGTGGCGCAGCGTGTCCATGTCGATCACCGCGCGTTGGTTGGCGCGCGCCGTGTCCACAGAGGCCTGCCGCAGCAGGTCGGCGTTGCGGCGCATGATGTCGTTGGTGGCATCGTCGATGGCGTTGGACAGCACCACCGCGTTCTGCTGCTCGTGCAGCGACAGCTGGATCGCGAACTGGCGCTTCCACGACGGGATGGTGATGTCGCGGACGGTGTTGAACTTCTCGATCAGTTGCAGCGCGTTGGCCTGGATCAGCCGGATCATCGGCAGCGCCTGCTCGGCCGCGTGCTGCATCACCTGCAGGTCGCCGACGCGCTTGTCGAGCAGGCGCAGGGCGGTATCGATCTCGGCGCGCTGGCCGCGCGCCTGCGGATCGTCCTGGCCCGCCAGCGCCAGGTGCTGTTGCTGCAGTTCGGCCAGGCGCAGCTTGCCGGCAGCGACGTGCAGGCCCAGTTCGCGGCGCTCGGCCTGCACCATCTGGTGCATGCGGTCGAATTCGCCCACGCGCTGGCCGAGGTTGGCCTGCTGCGCGCCGACGTCGCGCAGCAGTTGTTCGATCTGCCGGTTGGTGTCGCTGAACTTCTGCACCAGTTCGTCCTTGGACGCGCGCAGGCGATCGATCAGGCCGCCGATCAGCGGCACCCGCGAGCGCTCGCCGAGCTGGTCGAGCTTGAGCGCGCGCGCGATCCGCACCACTTCGCCGAGCTTGTCGCCGCTGGCCTCCAGGTCGCGGTTGCGGACCTGGTCCAGCAACTGGCTGGAGAACGCGGCGGTCTGCGCGGCGACCTCGGTGCCGAACAGGTGCAGGCTGCCGGGCGTGAGTTCGCGCAGGCCCTGCGCCAGCGCGGCGATCTGCGCACGATCGTCCGGCACCAGGCCGAGCGCCTTGAGCTCGGCTTCGTCGGGTTGCAGCGGCAGGCTCTGCGGCGTCAGCGGGTGTTCCTGGGTCATCATGGCTCTCCTTCGATAGCGATTCGCGGCGGCGGCGCAGGCTCAGCGCAGTCTAGCCCGCATGGCCTGCAATTCGGCCAGGATGTGTTGCTGCGCCTGTGCGGCGCGGGCCACGTGGTCCCTGCCCTGCGCTGCCTGCGGCGTGACGGCGGCCTGGCGCCAGGCCGGCAGCAGCACGTCGCGGATGTTCCTGTAGCGTTGCAGCAGGTCCTCGCCCTGCTGTTGCAGCAACCGCCATTGCGCCGCTTCCAGGCGCCAGGCGGCGGCGAGGCGGCGCAAGTGGTCGAGTCGCTGGTTCCAGGCCTGCGCCAACGCCGGGTCGGGCGTCGGCGCCGCGGCGATCCAGCGCTCGAGCGCGGCCACGCCGGCCTCGGCGACGCCGGCGCTTTCGGCATATGCCTGGCCCGCGTGCCGCAGCGCCTGGGCATGCGCATCGGCGCGCAGCAGGACCACGCCCAGTTGCGCCTGCAGGGTCTCGGCCTCGGCCTGGCGCTCCAG
>NZ_AQOI01000826.1:0-5105 GCF_000364665.1 Xanthomonas sp. SHU 199 | reverse complement strand
TGCGGCCGCAGGTGCGGCGCTGGGGGCGGGGGGCGCGGCCGGCGTGCAACCGCCCAGCACGAGGGCGCCGGCCACGGCCAGCATTGCGAGCGGACGGGGCACGACAGCGGACAGGCGCATCGCTGCAGACCTCAGTGGCGGAAATGCCGCACGCCGGTGAACACCATGGCGATGCCGTGCTCGTCGGCCGCGGCGATCACCTCGGCGTCGCGCATCGAACCGCCCGGCTGGATCACCGCCTTGATGCCGGCCGCGGCGGCGGCGTCGATGCCGTCGCGGAACGGGAAGAACGCATCGGAGGCCATCACCGACCCCTCCACGGCCAGGCCGGCATCGGTGGCCTTGATGCCGGCGATGCGCGCCGAGTACACCCGGCTCATCTGCCCGGCGCCGACGCCGATGGTGCGGTGGTCCTTGGCGTAGACGATGGCGTTGGACTTGACGTACTTGGCCACCTTCCACGCGAACAGCAGGTCGTCGAACTGCGCCTCGGTCGGCGCCAGCCGGGTCACCACCTTCAACGCGTCGCGCGGCACCACGTGCGCGTCGCTGGTCTGCAGCAGGATGCCGGAGCCGACGCGCTTGCTGTCGATGCCGTAGGCGCCGTCGCCGGTGGGGATGCGCAGCACGCGCACGTTGGCCTTCTTCTTGGCGTATTCCAGCGCGGCGTCGTCGTAGTCGGGGGCGATCAGCACTTCGACGAACTGGCGGTCCAGGATCGCTTGCGCGGTGGCCGCATCCAGGCGCCGGTTGAAGGCGATGATGCCGCCGAAGGCGCTGGTCGGGTCGGTGGCGTAGGCCAGTTCGTAGGCGTCGCCGCAGCCGGCGCCGACCGCCACGCCGCACGGGTTGGCGTGCTTGACGATGACGCAGGCCGGCGCGTCGAACTGGCGCACGCATTCCCAGGCCGCATCGCTGTCGGCGATGTTGTTGTAGGACAGCTCCTTGCCCTGCAACTGGGTGAAGGTGGCCAGGGTGCCGGGCGTGGGGAAGAGGTCGCGGTAGAACGCGGCCTGCTGGTGCGGATTCTCGCCGTAGCGCAGTTCCATCACCTTGACGAAGCTGGAGTTCATCTGCGCCGGGAACGCGCTGCGCGTCGGCACGGCGGCGTCGCTGGCGGTGACCGCGGACAGGTAGTTGCTGATCGCCGCGTCGTACTGGGCGACGCGGTTGAACGCGGCCACCGACAGGGCGAAGCGCTTGGCCGCCGACAGCCGGCCGTCGTTGGCCTCCAGCTCGGCCAGCAGTTCGGCGTACTGCGCCGGATCGGTGGCCACCGCCACGCGGGCGAAGTTCTTGGCCGCCGAGCGCAGCATCGCCGGGCCGCCGATGTCGATGTTCTCCACCGCGTCGGCGAGCGTGCAGTCGGCCTTGGCGGTGACCGCCTCGAACGGATACAGGTTGAGCACCAGCAGGTCGATCGCGGCGATGCCGTGCTCGGCCATCACCGCATCGTCGGTGCCGGCGCGGCCGAGCAGGCCGCCGTGCACCAGCGGGTGCAGGGTCTTGACCCGGCCGTCCATCATTTCCGGGAAGCCGGTCAGTTCGGACACGTCCTTCACCGCCAGCCCGGCCTCGCGCAGGGCCTTGGCGGTGCCGCCGGTGGACAGCAGCTCGACGTTGCGCGCGGCCAGCGCGCGGGCCAGGTCGATCAGGCCGGTCTTGTCGGAAACGGACAGCAGCGCCCGGCGCACGGGCAGGAAATCGGAGGACATGGGGCAGGGCGGGGGCAGCGGAACGGGCCGCCATTGTAGGCGCTGAGGCCCGCCGACGCCCGGCCGGCCGTGCCCACGGGCCTGCGGATCGCGTGTGCGGCGGCGCCGGCACACGGTGTGCGCGCCTCGCCGTGGAGCCGCGCGCGCGGTGCGTGCGGACCGTGCAGAACACCTGCGCCGTGGCTTCGGCCGCGCGCGCAGCCGCTGCGATGCATTAGGCTGTCGCCGCCCCGCCCTCGCCGTCAGGACCACGCGCGTGTCGATCTATGCCCTCAAAGGACGTTTCCAGGACCTGCTGCGGCCCGGCGTGCGCGTGCTGTACCGGCTCGGCGTCACCGCCAACCAGGTGACGGCGGCCGCGGCGCTGCTGTCGCTGCTGGTCGCCGCGGTGGTCTACACGCAAGGCGCGGCGCAACCGCTGTGGTACGCGCTGCTGCCGCTGTGGATGCTGCTGCGGATGGCCTTGAACGCGGTGGACGGCATGCTGGCGCGCGAGTTCGGCCAGCAGTCGCGGCTGGGCGCCTACCTCAACGAACTGTGCGACGTGGTCGCCGATGCGGCGCTGTACCTGAGCCTGCTCGGCGTGCCCGGCGTCGGTGCCGGCTGGCTGTGGCTGATGGCGCTGACCGCGGCCTTGACCGAATATGCCGGCGTGCTCGGGCTGATGGTCGGCGCCAGCCGCCGTTACGATGGGCCGATGGGCAAGAGCGACCGTGCCTTCGTCATCGGCGTGCTGGGGTTGCTGCTGGCCGGCGCCTGGATCGGCGCGGCGACGGTCACGGCCGTCGCCATGGCCGTGGCGCTGTTGTGCGCGGCGACCGTGCTGCGCCGGGTCGCGGCGGGATTGCGCGAGGCGGCGGCACGCGCGTGAGCGGGACGGCCGGCGTGGCCGCGGCGAACAGGGATTCAAGACAGACAAGGAATCGGCAACGGATGCGGCAGGTCAACGAAAGCGAATTCGCCAGTTTCGACGGCACACGGTTGTTCTACCGGCACTGGCCGGCCACGACGCCGGCGGCGCCGCCGCGGGCGGTGGTGCTGCTGCACCGTGGCCACGAGCATTCCGGGCGGGTCATGCACCTGGCCGAGGAACTGGGCCTGGACGAGTGCGCGCTGTTCGCCTGGGATGCGCGCGGCAACGGCCGCTCGCCCGGCGCGCGCGGCGACGCGCCCGGCTTCCCGGCGCTGGTGCGCGACCTGGACCGCTTCGTCGCGCACATCGGCGAGGTCCACGGCATCGCCGTGCAGGACATCGTGGTGGTGGCACAGAGCGTGGGCGCGGTGGTCGCCAGCACCTGGGTGCACGACTACGCGCCGCCGCTGCGCGCGCTGGTGCTGGCCTCGCCGGCGTTCAAGGTCAAGCTGTACGTGCCGTTCGCGCGGCCCGGGCTGGCCCTGATGCAGACGCTGCGCGGCAACTTCTTCGTCAACAGCTACGTCAAGCCGCAGTGGCTGACCCACGATCCGGCGCGGGTCGAAAGCTATCGCAACGATCCGCTGATCACCCGGCCGATCTCGGTGCGGGTGTTGCTGGGGCTGTACGCGGCGGCCGACCGCGTGGTCGGCGATGCGCAGGCGATCACCGTGCCGGTGCAGTTGCTGGTGTCCGGCAGCGACTTCGTGGTGCACCGCGGGCCGCAGGACCGCTTCTACGAGCGCCTGTCCTCGCCGGTGAAGGAGCGCCACCTGCTGCCCGGTTTCTTCCACGACACGCTGGGCGAACGCGATCGCGCGCCGGCGCTGGCGCAGATCCGTCGCTTCGTGCGCGAGCGCTTCGCCGAGGAACCGGCATTGCCCAGTCTGCGCCACGCGCACCGCCGCGGGCCGACCTTCGAGGAGGCCGAGCGTCTGGCCTGGCCGCCGCAGCGCTACAGCCTGCAGGACCTGCGCTGGCGCGGCGTGCGCGCCGGCCTGCGCGTGGGCGGGCAGCTCTCCGAAGGCATCGCCCTCGGCCTGCAGACCGGTTTCGATTCCGGCAGTACGCTGGACTACATCTACCGCGACCAGGCGGCCGGGCGCGGCCCGCTGGGGCGGATGATCGACCGCAACTACCTGGATGCGATCGGCTGGCGCGGCATCCGCGTGCGCCGCCAGCACCTGCATGAGCTGCTGGGCCTGGCGATGCAGCGGCTGCGCGCCGCCGGCCTGCCGGTGCGCGCGCTGGATATCGCCGCCGGCCACGGCCGCTACGTGCTCGAAGCGCTGGCCGGCGACAGCCAGCGCGCCGACGCGATCCTGTTGCGCGATTTCAGCCCCTTGAACGTGGCGCAGGGTCGCGCGCTGATCGGCACGCTCGGCGCCACCGACATCGCCCGCTTCGAGCAGGGCGATGCCTTCGACCGCGACGCGCTGGCCGCGCTGCAGCCGCGGCCGACGCTGACGGTGGTGTCGGGCCTGTACGAACTGTTCCCGGACAATGACCAGGTGCTGCGCTCGCTGCAGGGCGTGGCCGCGGCGGTGGAACCGGGCGGCTACCTGGCCTACACCGGCCAGCCCTGGCATCCGCAGCTGGAGTTCATCGCCCGCGCGCTGACCAGTCACCGCGGCGGCGCGGCCTGGGTGATGCGCCGGCGTACCCAGCAGGAGATGGACGAACTGGTGCGCGCGGCCGGCTTCCGCAAGCTGGAGCAGCGCATCGACGAGTGGGGCATCTTCACCGTGTCGCTGGCGCAGCGGATCGCGCCATGAGCGCCGCGGCCGCGCGGCCGTGGCGGCGTGCGCTGGCCTGGCTGGCGCTGCTCGGGCCGTTCTTCTTCCTCAGCTACGGCCTGGCCAACACCCTGGCCGCGCGTCGCGCCGCCGTGCCGTCGCTGCCGTTCGCCTGGGAAACCCAGATCCCGTTCTGGCCGTGGACCATCGTCCCGTACTGGTCGATCGACCTGTTCTACGTGATCTCGTTCTTCGTCTGCCGCACGCGCGCCGAACTGGACACGCATGCGCGGCGTCTGCTCACCGCGCAACTGCTGGCGGTGGGCTGCTTCCTGCTGTGGCCGTTGCGCTTCAGTTTCGAGCGGCCGCCGACCGAGGGCGTGTTCGGCTGGCTGTTCACGGTGCTGCTCGGCTTCGACAAGCCGTTCAACCAGGCGCCGTCGCTGCACATCGTGCTGCTGGTGGTGCTGTGGGTGCGCTATGCGCAGCACCTGCACGGGCTGGCGCGACTGGCCCTGCACGGCTGGTTCGCGCTGATCGGCCTGTCGGTGCTGACCACCTACCAGCATCACTTCCTCGACGTGCCCACCGGCCTGGCCGCCGGCTGGCTGTGCGTGTGGCTGTGGCCGGAGCGCATCGCCGCGCCGTGGCGCGCCGCGGTACCGGCGCGCGATCCGCGGCGTTGGCGCCTGGCCGCGCTTTACCTGTTCGGCAGCGCGGCCTGCGCGGCCGCCGCACGCG
>NZ_AQOI01000825.1:0-3390 GCF_000364665.1 Xanthomonas sp. SHU 199 | reverse complement strand
GGCGGCGCCGCCGGCCAAGCCCGCGGCGGCCGGGAGCGCCGCCACGCCCCAGGCCAAGCACGACGACAAGGCCATGGCCGAAGGCAAGTGCGGCGAGGGCAAATGCGGTGGCAGCCTCTGAACCACCCCGGTACGACGCCCGGCCGCTGGCCGCGGCCAGCGCCGGCCTCGGGCTGCGCCGCGGCCTGCTGCAGGACCTGCTGCAGGCGCCGACGGATGCGTTCGACTTCCTCGAATGCGCACCGGACAACTGGATCGGCGTCGGCGGCCGCCCCGGCCAATTGCTGCAGACGCTGAGCGCGCGGCATCCGCTCAGTTGCCACGGCCTGTCGCTGTCGCTGGGCGGCGTGGCGGCGCTGGATACCACCCTGCTGCAGCAGACCCGGCAGTTCCTCGACCGGCACCGGGTCGCGCTGTACAGCGAACACCTCAGCTACAGCGCCGACGACGGCCACCTCTACGAACTGCTGCCGCTGCCGTTCACCGACGAAGCGGTGCGCCACGTCGGCGCGCGCATCGCCCAGGTGCAGGACGCGCTGGGCCGGCGCATCGCGGTGGAGAACGTCTCCTACTACGCCACACCTAGCCAGGCGATGAGCGAAGCCGCCTTCGTGACTGCGGTGCTGGCGGAGGCCGACTGCGACCTGCTGCTGGACGTCAACAACGTGCACGTCAACGCCAGCAACCACGGCGACGACGCGCTGGCCTTCCTCGCCGCCCTGCCGAGCGCACGCATCGCCTCGTACCACGTCGCCGGCCACCGCGACGACCAAGCCAGCGGGCTGAAGATCGACACCCACGCCGCGCCGGTGGCCGACCCGGTCTGGACCCTGCTCGCCGCCGCCTACCGCCTGCACGGCGTGCGTCCCACTGTGCTCGAGCGCGACGGCCAGTTCCCGCCGCTGGGCGAGCTGCTGGACGAAGTGCAGTGCATCCGCGCCGCGCAGGCGCATGCGCCGTCGCCCGACGCATGAGCGAGACGCTGCGCGCGCAGCAGTTCGCGCTGACCCTGCATCTGCGCGATCCGCAGCGACACCCGCCGCCGGCCGATATCCCACCGCAGCGCCTGGCGGTGTACCGCGCCCTGTTCTTCGACAATCTGGCGCAGCTGCTGAGCGGCCAGTTCCCGGTGCTGCGCGCCACCCTCGGCGACGCCGACTGGACGGCGCTGCTGCGTGCGTTCTGCGCCGAGCACCGCGCCCGCACCCCGCTGTTCCCGCGTCTGGGCGAGGAGCTGGTGGCGTTCCTGGCGCAGCGCGCGCCCGATCCGCGACGCCCCTGGATGGCCGAACTGGCACACTACGAGACCGTGGAACTGCAAGTGCAGATCGACGATGCGGCGCTGCCGCCGCACGATCCGCGCGGCGACCTGCTCGACGGCATCCCGCTGCTGTCGCCGTGGCTGCGCCTGTTGCGCTACCGCTGGCCGGTGCAGCGCATCGGCCCGGCCTGGCAGCCGGACACGGCGCCGGCGCAGCCGACCTGTCTGCTGGCGCGGCGCGAGGCCGACGGCCAGGTGCGCTTCGCCGAACTGGCACCGCTGGCCTACGCCGTGCTGGCAGCGCTGCAGCCAGGCACGCGCAGCGGACGCGCACTGCTGCTGGATCTGGCCGCCGCGCACGGCCTTGCGCCTGCCGCTCTGCTGGACGAGGGCGCGGCCCTGCTGGAACGGCTGCGCGCGCAGGGCAGCGTGCTCGGCACGCGTTTGCCCGAGTGACGCCGCGGCGGCCGGCGGCCGCGCTCTGCTAACCTTGGCGGATGAACGATTCGGTCGACAGTCCCTCGCAACCCCTGGTCATCACCCCGATGTCGCGGCGTTTCCGCGGCTATCTGCCCGTGGTGGTGGACGTGGAAACCGGCGGTTTCGACTGGAACAAGCATGCGCTGCTGGAGATCGCGGTGGTGCCGATCGAAATGGACGATTTCGGCCAGCTGTATCCCGGCGTCACCGCCAGCGCGCACGTGGTGCCGGCGCCCGGCACATTGATCGATCCGAAGTCGCTGGAAGTCACCGGCATCGTCCTGGATCACCCGTTTCGCTTCGCCAAGCCCGAACGCGAGGCGCTGGACCACGTGTTCGCGCCGGTGCGCGCGGCGGTGAAGAAGTACGGGTGCCAGCGCGCCATCCTGGTCGGCCACAACGCCCATTTCGACCTCAACTTCCTCAACGCCACGGTCGCCCGCTGCGGCCACAAGCGCAATCCGTTCCACCCCTTCAGCGTGTTCGACACCGTCACCCTGGCCGGCATCGCCTACGGCCAGACCGTGCTGGCGCGCGCGGTGCAGGCCGCCGGCTTCGACTGGAACGCCGCCGACGCGCACAGCGCGGTCTACGACACCGAGCAGACCGCGCGCCTGTTCTGCAAGATCGCCAACGCCTGGCCGGCGCCGCCGGTCGGCGCAGCGCCATAGCCGCGGCA
This sequence comes from Xanthomonas sp. SHU 199, assembly GCF_000364665.1. Classification (NCBI taxonomy): domain Bacteria; kingdom Pseudomonadati; phylum Pseudomonadota; class Gammaproteobacteria; order Lysobacterales; family Lysobacteraceae; genus Xanthomonas; species Xanthomonas sp. SHU 199. The sequence goes on along the minus strand of NZ_AQOI01000825.1, from coordinate 970 downwards.
TGGATTGCAAGGCACGCGCGCGCCGCCAGCCGCTCGCATGACCCGCCACCTGCTGTTCGTGTGCAGCCGCAACCGGCTGCGCAGCCCCACCGCCGAACAGGTGTTCGCCACCTGGCCCGGCGTGGACACCGCCTCGGCCGGCGTCGACCACGACGCGGACACCCCAATCACCCCGGAACTGCTGGAGTGGGCGGACATCGTCTTCGTCATGGAACCGGCGCATCGCAACAAGCTGTCGCGCCGGTTCAAGCGCCATCTCGGCCGCGCACGCATCGTCTGCCTCGACATCCCCGACGACTTCGCCTACATGGATCCGGCGCTGGTGCAGCTGCTGACCGCGAAGGTGTCGCGGCACCTGCCCGCGCGCTGATCCTGTGCTCGCCCGCCGCACCCAGCGCGCAGACGCCCCCCACGAACGATCACCCTTCCAGTGAACAAGACCGACGCCCTGACCTTCCTGCGCGCGCAGCAACCGCTGCCCGACGACGACCAGCTCACCCAGGACCTGATCGACGCCTATGACGCGGCGCGACGCCTATTCCTCGCCGCTCCGGACCACGCCGCGCTGCCGCTGTTCCTGCGCTCCTTCGGCAAGGGCGACGGCTGGGGCGTCTATCCGCTGGTCGAAGACCTGTTCCATGCCTGCAGCCGCGGCGAGGCCATCGTCGCAATCCGGGAGGCGCTGGAAGATCCCCTGCTGTCCGACGGCAGCCGCTACTGGGTCACCCAGCTGGCCGCCGCCTTCGCGGATCCGACCATGCGCACCGGGCTGGCCCTGTCGTTGCGCTCGGAATCTGCGGATACCCGCGAGGCGGCGCAGGTGGCACTGGAGAGAGTGGACGACCAGGACGCGCACTGAAACGCTCGCGTCAACGCTGCACGCCGCCGCCAAGGGCAGCGCCCAACGACAGGCCGCCCGCGTTTCTCAGCCCACGCACACCCGATCACGCCCCATGCCCTTGGCCCGGTA
>NZ_AQOI01000824.1:0-1872 GCF_000364665.1 Xanthomonas sp. SHU 199 | reverse complement strand
CCCCCCCCCCCCCCAGCCACTGGCTCGGCGTGTCGTCCGGGCGCAGCGCGACCAGGCCGGCGCTGAAGGTGACGCGCAGCGCCGGCGCCTCGGGCGCCCACTGCAGGCGTGCATGGAACAGGTCGCGCAGGCGCGTGGCCAGGCGCTCGGCGTCGGCCAGCGGCGTGTCGCCGAGCAGCACCGCGAACTCTTCGCCCCCCAGGCGCGCCGGCAGGTCGGAGGCGCGGCAGGCGCTCAGCAGCAGTTGCCCGACTTCGCGCAGCACCGCATCGCCGGTGGCATGCGAGTAGCCGTCGTTGATCTGCTTGAAGCGGTCGATGTCCATCACCAACAGGCACAGCGGCGCGCCACTGCGCTGCGCGCGCTGCATGCTGTGCACCAGCACCTCGTCGAAGTGGCGCCGGTTGGGCAACGCGGTCAGCGCATCCTCGTGCGCCAGGCGCTCGAACGCGGTGGCCTGGCGCTGCAATTCCGCCAGCAACTGGCTCTTCTCGGCATCGGCCTGCAGCAGGCGCTCGGTCTGCAGCCGCAGCGCGCTGGTGCGCCGCGCCACCAACCGCTCCAGGCGCAGGGCGCGACGCTTGTAGCGCGCGATCAGGTAGCGGTACAGCAGCACCAGCGCCAGCAGCAACGCCACCGCGGCCGCCGCATGGACGCTGTGCCGCTGCCACCACAGCGGCGCCACGCTGAAGCGCCACACGGCTTCGCGGGTGCTCCAGGCGCCGTCCGGATGCGCCGCGGCCACGTGCAGGGTGTAGTCGCCCGGCGGCAGCCCGATGAACTCCACGCTGCGCTGGTTGCCGCGATCGATCCAACCGGTGTCCAGGCCGTCGAGCCGGGTGCGGTAGCGGATGCGCTCGGGCAGCAGATAGCTGAGGCCGACATAGGACACGGTGATGCGCTTGGCGCCGGGCAGTTGCGACATGTTCTGCCAGGGGAAGGGCTGGCCATCCAGCAACACGCTCTCGATCGCCGCCGGCGGCGGCAGGCGATCGCGGAAGCGCGCCAGGCGCCGCGGATCGACCATGCTGACGCCGCCGGCGGTGACCAGCCACACCGTGCCATCGTGGCGCAAGATCATCGACGGCCCGGAGCTGCCATTGCCCTGGGCGTTGGACATGCCGTCGATCTCGTCGTAACGGCTCACCTGCAACCGCGCCTGGCGGCCGTCGGCGACCGCGTCCAGCGCCGCCGCGGTGGTCCGCAGCACGCCGCGGTTGCTGCTGATCCAGACGTTGCCGAGGCGGTCGCGGACCAGTTGGAACACCGTGTCCACCGGCATGCCCTGCTCCAGCCCCACCCGCGCCAGCTGGCCGTCGCGGTCGCGGTGCAGGCCGCGGTCGGTGGAAATCCACACATCGCGGCCCAACGCCTGGAATCCGAACACGGTGCGCGCGCCGCCCAGCGGTTCCAGCGCCAGCTTCCGCACCCGGCCATCACGCAGTACCGCCGCGCCTTCGACCGAGCCGATCCACAGCGCGCCGTCGACGCTGGCCAGGGCGGTGATCAGGCCGCGCGGCAAGCCGGGCACGTCCGGCACCGACAGCCGGTCGCCGTCGATGCGCATCACCCCGCTGCGCGTGCCGATCCAGACCGTCCCAGCGGCATCGACGCTGAGCGCACGCACCTGCCCGCTGGGCAAGCCCTCGTTGGTTCCGTAGTGGCGCACGACGCGGCCGTCGCGCAGGCGGAACACGCCGTCGGCGTAGGTGCCCATCCACAGGTCGCCGTCGCGGCCGCGCGCCAGGCTCAGGACCGATGGCGCGTCGCGCAGCGCAACCGGGGCGATGCGGCCATCCGGCGCCATCCGGTCCAGCCCGGCGGCGCTGCCGATCCACAGCGCGCCGTCCGGCGTCTCCAGCAGCGCGCGCA
>NZ_AQOI01000823.1:0-12088 GCF_000364665.1 Xanthomonas sp. SHU 199 | reverse complement strand
GCGGGTGTAGCCGGCGAACAGCGTCTCGCGCAGCCGGAACAAGCCGCCGTTGGCGCCGATCCAGATGCTGCCCTCGGCGTCCTGCAGCAGGCTGACGATGCGCCCGTTGGGCAGCACGTCGCCCGGCAGCATGCGCTCGATGCCGTGCACACTGATCCGCAGCAGTCCCTGGTTCTCGGTGCCCAGCCAGATCGCGCCATCGCGGTCGCGCAGCATCGAGGTGAAATGGCCGTAGCCTGGCAGGTGCTGCACCAGCACCGCCTGCTCGCCCTGCAGTCGGTACAGGTTCTCGCCGGCCACCAGCCACAGCGAGCCGTCCGGTGCCCGATACGGCCAGGCCAGCCCCGGCGGCAGGCCGAACGCGGCCGGCGCGCGCCGCAGCACGCCCTGCGGGTCGCGGTACAGCAGGCCATCGAGACTGCCGATCCAGATCCGCCCCTGGTCGTCGGCGGCCATGTGCGGGAAGCTCGCCGCCAACGGCAGGTCGCGCGGCGCCGGCTGGTAATCGAAGCGACCGTCCGGCCACAGGCAGCCCAGGCCGTTGCCTTCGAACAGCAGCCACATGCGGCCGTCGCGGTCCTGGGTCATGGCGTGGATCAGCGCATGCGGCCAGCCCGGCGGCTGCCGCCAGAAGCGCCAGTTGCCGGCCGCATCGTGGCGGCCGAGATTGCCGCGCGAATCGCTCAGCCACAGCGCGCCGGCGCGGTCCACGTACAGCGAGCCCACGCCGTTGTCGGGCAGGCCCGGGCGGGTGCTGCGGTCGATGACGGCGAAGTCCAGGCCGTTGTAGCGCACCAGCCCTTCCCAGGTGGCGAACCACAGGCGGCCGTCCGGGGTCTGCGCCAGATCGCGCAGGGAGTTGTGCGGCAGGCCGTTGCGCGAGGTCCAGGAATCGATCGCGTAGTCGCGTAGCGGCGGCACCCCGTCTGCGCCACCATCGGCGGCCACGGCGCGCCACGCCACGCCCAATGCCAGCAGCAAGAACAGCAGCACCGGCCACGCGCGCCCGCAGTCGCGTGCGAACGCCGCCTCCCCCCTCCCCCTGGCGACGTTCACTGTCCCGACCCGATCCGACGCAGGCGGGGCGCGACAGGACCCTGGCGCGGGGGTCCAGCGTCAAGGGGACGGGGGCGACACAGACTCATTACCGGAGCGGAACACGGGACGAGCGCCCATGGTAGGCAAAAAAGCGTCGCTGCGGGTGGAGGCGGTAACAGGCTGCGGGAAAAGGACGTGTGAAGATTGCGCGGCGGTTAAGCCGGAGCGGCCTTCGCAGAGCGCAGCAGCAACAACATCCCATCGCAGCACCCTCCCTTCTCCCACCGGGAGAAAGTGCCCCGCAGGGGCGGATGAGGGGACGGGCGAAGCCTGGGGAGACATCGATCGCGGCGGCGACAAGCGTGCGGGCGAAGCCTGGTGTCTTCCTGATGCGCGAAGGCTTCGCCCCGTACCCTCACCCCAACCCCTCTCCCGGGGGGAGAGGGGCTCCAGGCGCCACGCGCTCCCCTTCTCCCGCCGGGAGAAGGTGCCCCGCAGGGGCGGATGAGGGTACGGGCGAAGCCTGGGAAGACATCGATCGCAGCGGCGGACAAGCGCGCGGGCGAAGCCTGGTGTCGTTCTGATGCGCGAAGGCTTCGCCCCGTACCCTCACCCCAACCCCTCTCCCGGGGGGAGAGGGGCTTACGTTGCTCCCGACGATGACGGATCAGTGCCGACGTCGCCGGATGGGGGCGGCACCGCGCTCAGCCCAGGCGCTGCCGTACCGCTTCGAACAGGGTCACGCCGGCGGCGACCGAGACGTTGAGGCTCTCGATCTCGCCTGGCATCGGGATCCGCACCAAGCCATCGCAATGCTCGCGGGTCAGCCGGCGCAGGCCGTCGGACTCGCCGCCCAGCACCAGCGCCACGTTGCCGCGCAGGTCCTGCGCGTACAGCGAGGTCTCGGCCTCGCCGGCCAGGCCGTATATCCACACGCCCTGCTTCTGCAGCTCGCGCAGGCAGCGCGCCAGGTTGGTCACCGCCACGATCGGCAGGCGGTCGGCGGCGCCGGCCGAGGTCTTGCGCACGGTGGCGTTGACCGGCGCCGATTTGTCCTTGGGAATCACCACCGCGGTCACCCCGGCCGCAGCGGCACTGCGCAGGCAGGCGCCGAGGTTGTGCGGATCCTGCACACCATCCAGCACCAGCAGCAGGGCGCGGCCTTCGGCGGCGCTGACCAGGCCTTCCAGCTCGCTCTCGGCCCAGGTCCGCGCCGCGGCATAACGCGCGGCCACGCCCTGGTGCCGCACCGCGCCGCCGACGCCGTCCAGCGCCTGCGTGTTCACCCGCCGCACGTCGATGCCCTTGCGCCGCGCGTTCTCCTCGATCTCCTGCAGACGCGGATTCTTGCTGCCCGCTTCCACCAGCACCTCGCGCACGTTGTCCGCGTCGTTCTCGATCGACGAGGCCACGGCATTGACGCCGACGATCCACTGGTTCTGCTTGCTCATGAGGCGGGACTACGCGAAAGGAAAGCGGGCATGGTAGGGGTTGTGGCCGCTGGCGTCATGCCTTGGGGGCCGGGATTGGGGATTCGGGATTGGGGATTGGTAGAAGCGGCTTGGCCGCGACGTCGTGCTTTCCTGCGATGCCCGGGGCCTGCGTGTCGCGACAGCAAGACCACCGACGCAGAGTCATCCAGTCAGGGCGCGGCGCAGCCTTGTGGGAGGGACTTCAGTCCCGACGCGGTGAACTGGGGAACCCAGGCCTGCTGCCTGGCGCGCCGATGACCCGAGGTTACCGGCACCGACACGCTCCGCGCGACGTCGGCACCGGTGGCCTTACCTCAAGCCGGCCAGCGCTCGGTGTCGTGGTCCGGATGCTGGCGCGAGACGACATCGGCCAGGAACGGCGCGGCGGCCAGATCGCCCTCGGTGCGGACCGCCGACAGCCGATGCAGCGCATCCACGAATGGCAGCTTCGCCTCGATGCCGTACTGGATGGTCGGCGGCAAGGCCTCCGGATGGTCGAAGGCGCCGGCCGCGATGGCGACGCCATCCGGGGCCTCGTAGGTCAGCGGCGTGCCGCAGTCGGCGCAGAAGCCGCGCTGCACCAGGTTGGACGAGGCGAAGCGCCTGGGCGCGCCACGGGTCCAGGTCAGGTCCGCACCGCGGGTGGAGACCAGCGGCGCGTAGTAGGCGCCGAACGCCTTCTGGCACATCCGGCAATGGCAGATCGAGGCGTCGTGCAGCCGCCCACGCACGCGGAAACGCACCGCACCGCACTGGCAACCGCCGCTGTACTCCTGCTCCATATCCGCTCTCCGCTGCGAACCGCATCGCGCGGGTGGCTCCCGCACGACGCACGGGAAGCGCGATCGCGGCGGCCGCCATTCGGTCGCCGCGACGCTGCGCCGTCAGTACTTCTTTTTCTTGCGCTTGGCCGGCTGCCCACGCGGCGGCGGCGGCAACTCGTCGTGTACCGATTCGCCTTCTTCGACCAGGCGGAAGTCGATCTTGCGCTCTTCCATGCTCGCCTTCAGCACCAGGATGCGCACGCGGTCGCCAAGGCGGAACTCGCGCCCGCGGCGCTCGCCGGTCAGGGTCTTGCGGGTGGCGTCGAAGTGGTAATAGTCCTGCGGCAACTGGGTCACGTGGATCAGGCCGTTGACCTTGGACTGGTCCAGTTCGACGAACAGGCCGAAGCTGGTGACGCCGCTGACCACGCCGTCGAACTGCCCGCCGACGTGTTTCTCCATCCACGCGGCGCGGTAGCGCTCGTCGACCTCGCGCTCGGCCTCGTCGGCGCGGCGCTCGCGCTCGGAGCACTGCAGCGCCAGCGCCGCCATCGCGCGCGGCGCGTACAGGTACTTGTCCGGCGCGCCGCGGGTCAGCGCGTACTTGATCGCGCGGTGCACCAGCAGGTCCGGATAGCGGCGGATCGGCGAGGTGAAGTGCGCGTACGCCTCCAACGCCAGGCCGAAGTGGCCGGCGTTGTCGGGCGAGTACACCGCCATGCTCTGGCTGCGCAGCAGCACCGATTCCAGCAGCGCCGCGTCCGGGCGCTCGCGCACCTTCTTCAGCAGCTTGGTGTAGTCGCCCGGCACCACCTTGCTCCACGCCGGCAGGCTCAGCTTGAACTCCTTGAGGAACTCCAGCAGGTCGGCGTACTTGGATTCCGGCGGGCGCTCGTGCACGCGGAACGGCGCGGGGATATGCGTTTCCAGCAGGTAGCGCGCCGCGGCCACGTTGGCGGCGATCATGCATTCCTCGATCAGCTTGTGCGCGTCGTTGCGCACCAGCATGCCGGCCTGGGTCACCTCGCCGGTGTTGTCGAGCACGAAACGCACTTCCGCGGTCTCGAACTCGATCGCGCCGCGGCGCGCGCGCGCCTTGGCCAGGATCTGGTACAGCTGATGCAGCCGCTCCAGCTGCGGCAGCACCGCCGCCACGTCCTTGCGCACCTGCTCGTCTTTTTCGCCCACCGCCTGCCACACCTGTTCGTAGGTGAGCCGCGCGTGCGAATTCATCACCGCCTCGTAGAAGCGCGCACCGGCCACCTCGCCCTGGCGGTCGATCTGCATGTCGCAGACGAAGCACATGCGGTCGACCTTGGGGTTGAGCGAGCAGATGCCGTTGGACAGCGTCTCCGGAAGCATCGGCACCACGAAGCCGGGGAAATACACCGAGGTCGCGCGCTTGACCGCCTCGGTGTCCAGCGGCGTGCCCGGACGCACGTAGTGCGACACGTCGGCGATCGCCACCACCAGGCGGAACCCGTCGGCGTTGGACTCGCAGAACACCGCGTCGTCGAAGTCCTTGGCGTCGGCGCCGTCGATGGTCACCAGCGGCGTCTGCCGCAGGTCCACGCGGCCCTTGATCGCCGCCGGCTCCACCGTCAGCGGCACCGCCGCGGCTTCGTCCAGCACCTCTTGCGGGAATTCGTAGGGCAGTTCGTGGCCGTGGATCGCCGCTTCCACCAGCAGCGACGGGGTCAGCTTGTCGCCCAGCACCGCGATGATCTTGCCGATCGGCGGGCGCCGCGCGTCCGGCGCGGAGGTGAGTTCGCACACCACCAGTTGTCCGTCGCGGGCCTCGCCGACGGCGTCGGCGGGGATCTGCACATTACGCTGGATGCGCTTGTCGTCGGGCACCACGAAGGCGATGCCGGCTTCCAGGCTGAAGCGGCCGATCATCCGGGTCAGGCCGCGCTCGAGCACGCGCGCGATGCTGCCTTCGCGGCGGCCGCGGCGGTCGATGCCGGTGACGTTGGCCAGCGCGCGGTCGCCATGCAGCACCTTGCGCATTTCGTACGGCGGCAGGAACAGGTCGTCGCCGCCCTCGTCCGGGCGCAGGAAGCCGAAGCCGTCCGGATTGGCGATCACCACGCCGGGGATCAGGTTGGTCTGCTGCAGCGGCGCGTAGCCGCCGCGGCGGTTCTGCACGACCTGGGCTTCGCGCAGCATCGCACCCAGGCGCTTGCTCAGCGCTTCCTTGCGGGTCGGCTCGGTCAGGCCGAGCTGTTCGGCCAGTTCGTCCAGGGTCTGCGGGCCGTCGCAGCGTTCGAGCAGTTGCAGGATCGCCTCGCGGCTGGCGATCGGCTGCGCATAGCGCTCGGCCTCGCGTGCGGCATAGGGGTCGTGGATCGGCGCGGCAGTGTCGGGCGCGGCCGCCGGCGGCGGCGACGGAGGGTGCAGCGGTTGCAGCGGCGGCTTGGGGCCACGGCGCAGGAAGCTGGGCATCCAGGCGGGCAGACGCGATTTCTTCGGCGTATCGGAGGTGGGCGCGTCGCCAGACGCGGATTTGCCGGGCTTGCCGGACTTGCTTTTGCGAGTTGTCATCCGCGCATGGTACTCCCATGCAGGTGGCCGTCACCCGAACCGGGCGGCGCGCTGCGGCGAACGTGCGCCCCAGAAACGACGAAGCCCGCGTCAGCGGGCCGGTCGGTGCGAGAGTTCAGCGCTCTCGCGATCTTGCATGTGGTGCCCAGGAGAGGACTCGAACCTCCACGGTTTTACCCGCTAGTACCTGAAACTAGTGCGTCTACCAATTCCGCCACCTGGGCGCTGAAGGCCGCGAATTCTGCGGTGCCGCCGCGACCTTGTCAACGCCTATTTTTGCGCCGCTCTCGATTGCCGGCATCGATGACGCGGTCCGACCGCTGCACGCAGCGGTGCCGCGCACGTGCCAACCGCCGCGCGGCTGTTCACGCGCGCACGCTTCGGCGGTGCGCGGATTCGGCGGGAAACCGCATGCGCGATGCCGATTCCGACACAGCGCCGTCACAAGCGGACCCGCTTCGAAGATCCGGCGTGACGGCGGCGGGAGTTCGCGATTTTGTCGGTTGACCCGGATCGGCGCCTCGCTAGTTTGCATCCGGCAATCCGTCGCCCTCCCCCACGCTCCGGAGCATGCCCATGCACAACCTGTCCGCTTCCCTGCTCGCCGCCGCCCTGTTCGCCAGCGCCACCAGCGCCTCCGCCGCCGGCGCCGACGACGCCACGCTCAATTCCCTCACCGAGATCCAGCGCGCCCTGGACAGCGGCGCCTCGGTCGCCGTGGCGATCGACCTGAGCCAGTGCACGCCCACCTCCGGCGGCGCCACCCCGAGCCAGACCCGTGGCGGCCTGCGCATCGGCGCCTACCGCGTCACCGCCGACGGCACCCTGTCCTTCGCCGACGAGCACGTGACCGTCGGCCGCGACGGCAAGCCGATCCAGCAGTTCCTGCGCTACCAGGTGCATCCGGACAACAGCATCGACTTCACCATGTTCGTGTTCGCCCTGCCCAGCTACCAGCAGACCGGCAGCACCCTCGGCTACCGCTGCGCGATCAACCAGGGCCTGCGCTTCAACGTCGGCTACTGAGGTCGCCACCGACGCGTCCGCGACGGCGCTGCACTGCCGCCGTCGCAAAACGCTTGACAGCGCCTGCTGCCACGCGCACAATTCTCGTTCTGAGTTGCCCAGGTGGCGGAATTGGTAGACGCACTAGTTTCAGGTACTAGCGGGTAAAACCGTGGAGGTTCGAGTCCTCTCCTGGGCACCACGACCGACAGGTCGAGCAAGATCTCAAAACCCGCTTCGGCGGGTTTTTTGTTGGCTGCGCGCAGGCCGCGGCGCTCAGCGCTGCGGCGGACGCAACGGACCGATGTCCACGCGCACGCCCTTCACCCACACCGCCACCTTGTAGGCACGGTAGCCCGGGTTGTGGCGTTCGGCCGCACGCGCGGCCAGGTAGGCATTGGCGGCATGCACCAGCACCTGCAAGGACGGCTCCAGTTGCGCGACGCGCCGGAGTCTCACTTCGTAGGTGGCCATGCGCCCTCCCCTACGTACCGGCAGGCGCCGCGTCGTGCCGCGATCGGCCAATGCATGGCGGCGGCGCACCGCGGCGCCGACACCCTCGTGTCCACAACATCCATGTCCTGCATGCGCATCCTCGCGCGTCCGTGCATTCCGCACCGCACGAGTATTGAATCTCCGAACAATTGGAGTCAAGCGTGACTGTACGACAAGCCGGCGGATGCTCCATATCTTGGTAGGCCCGCCGTCCCCCAAGGCCCACCGCGATGAATAGCTTCGGCGAGCGTTTGCGCGAAGCCAGAAAAGCCGCCGGGCTCACCCAGGAGCAGTTGGGCTTCGCGCTGGACGTCACCAAGTCCTCGGTGTCGGCCTGGGAGAACGACCGCGAAACGCCGAGCTTTCGCCTGTTGCCGACGCTGCGCAGCGTGCTGAACCGCTCGCTCGACGAACTGGTGTGCGGCGTCGGTCCCGGCAAGCGTGTGCAGGACCTGCCCGCCGACTATCCGTTGCTGGCACAGGACGCGCAGGAGCGCGCCCTGCTCGCGCGCTATCGCAACGCCTCGGTGCGGCGCCGCGAAGCCGTGCTGGAATTGCTCAAGCCGGACAACGGCTGAGCCACACTGGCGGCGCGTGTGGCGTTCGGGCATCGCCAGTAACGACGGAATGCCATTCGCAGGAGCGGCTTCAGCCGCGACCAAACCCTACCGGTATGCCCGTCGCGGCTGAAGCCGCTCTTACGAGGACGACCACGCTTCCCGCTGAGTCGCGGCACGCGTGATGTTCGAGACGCTCTTCAGCCGCCGACGCCGAGCGTGCGCAGCGCCTCGCCCCAGATCGCGTAGCCCGCTTCGCTGGGATGGGTGCCATCGGGCATCAGCGCCGCCGGCAGCGTGCCGTCCGGCTGCAGGAAGCGCGCGCCGATGTCGAGCCAGCGCACCTGCGGGTCGTGGGCGAAGCGCGCGGCCAGCAGGCGGTTGGTCTGCAGGATCGGCGCACGCTGCGGCGCATCGGCGGCGAAGCCGCGCGGGAAGATGCCCATCAGCACGATCCGGCTGCGCGGCAGGCGCCGCCGGATCTCGGCGACCACCGCCGCCACGCCGTCGGCGGTCTCCTGCGGCGTGTTGGTGCGCGCATGCTCGGTGCCGGCGAGGTTGTTGGTGCCGAGGTTGATCACCACCCAGCGCGGCGCCAGACCGTCGACCTCGCCCTGGCGCAGCCGCCACAGCACGTTCTGGGTGCGGTCCCAGCCGAAGCCCAGGTTCAGCACCCGCGCGTCGCCGAAGGTGCGCTGCCAGGCCCGCGCGCCATTCACCCGGATCGCCTGTGGCGCGCCCGCCCAGAAATGGGTGATCGAGTCGCCAAGCATCACCACCTGCGGCTGCAACTGCCGCGCGGCGTCCAGCGCGGCATGGTGGCGGCCGTACCAGTCGTAGGAATCCTGCTCCAGCCAGGGCACCGCGATGCGCGCGGTGTCGACGTCGGTCATCGCGTCCAGCGGCACCCGCGGCGCCTCGTCGAGCAGCCGCGCCAGGGTCGGCTCGATGGCCTCGGCCATGCGCCGCTGCCCACGCGTGTCCGGATGCAGCGCGCCACTGCCGGGACGCCGCCGCGGATCGTAGAACAGGCTCGGGTCCAGCGTGCCGTCGACGCGCTGGAACACGGTGCCGATGTCCAGGTAGGCCACACGCGGATTGTCGCCGTAGCGCGCCGCCAGCGCGCGGTTGACCTCGGCGTCGCGCGCACTCTTCTGCGCCGACAGTGCGCTGGGCAGCAGGCCGAGCAACAGGATGCGGGTGCGCGGCAGGCGCTGCTCCAGCGTGGCGACCACCGCATCGATCCCGCGCACCGTGTCCGCCGCGCTGTGCCCTTCGTGGCCGGTGTTGTTGGTGCCGATCAGCAGCAGCGCGACCTTGGGCCGCAGGCCGTCGACCTCGCCGTGCTGCAGGCGCCACAGCACGTGTTCGGTGGCGTCGCCGCTGAAGCCGAGGTTGAGCGCGCCGCGGCTGCCGTAGAAGGTCTGCCAGGTCGACTGGAAGTCTTCGTCCGGTGCCTGCGCCTTCTCGTCGTTCTGGGTGATCGAGTCGCCGATCAGCAGCAGCGGCGCATCCGGGTGCGCACGCACCTGCGCCAGCACCTGCTGGTGGCGCTCGGCCCACCAGGCCTCATGCAGGCGGTCGGCCGGGGTCACCGGCACCGGCGAGGCCGCCGGCGGCGGCGCGGCCTGCGCATGGTCCGGGTGCGCACCAAGGCACAGCAGTACGAGGACGGCCGCGCGCGGAAGCGATGCGGCGAAGCGGGCGCCGAAGGCGCGAAGAAAGCGCTGCATGTGCGGGGCTGCCGAAGCCTGCGAAGAGCCGCATTCTGGTGCGCAGGCCGCGGCAGCGGCAAGTGTCCCGGCGCCGGAGCGCGACGCCGGGCATGCATGTCACTTGGCATGCCCTGGTGCGGCGCGCCGGACGGCACGCCATCAGGAAATGGCGTGCAAGCACCGCTATTGCACCACCATTGCAGCGGCACGGAACGGCACGTGTCGTGGTGCCGTCCGTGCCGACGTGCCGCCGTCGAGACTCAGTGGCCGCCAGCCGCCGCCGCGCCACCACCACCGCCGAACGGCGGCTTGGCCAGCCACAGGAAGAAGATGATCCCGAGGAAGGTCCAGCCCAGCAGGTAGAAGATGTCGTTGAAGCCCATCTGCGAGGCCTGGTGGTTGATGGTGTTGTTGAGCAGCGCCGCGCCGTTCTGCAGGCTGCCGTTGCCCATCATCTGCACCTGTTCCTGCATGCCCGGCGTGTAGGTGGAGATGTGTTCGGTCAGGTGCGCATGGTGCAGCTGCGTGCGCTTGGCCCACAGGTAGGTGGTCAGCGAGGCGGCGAAGCTGCCGCCCAGCGTGCGCAGGAACGTGGCCAGGCCGGAACCGGCGGCGATCTCGCGCCCGTCCAGGTCCGACAGCAGGATCTGCAGCACCGGCATGAAGAACAGCGCCACGCCCACGCCCATCAGCAACTGCACCCCGGCCACGTGCGGGAAATCCACCTGCAGGTTGAAGTCCGAGCGCATGAAGCTGGTGGTGGCCATGAAGATGAAGGCGATGCTGGCCAGCAGCCGCAGATCGAAGCGCGAGGCGTACTTGCCGACGAACGGGGTCATGATCACCGGCAGGATGCCGATCGGCGCGGTGGCCAGGCCGGCCCAGATCGCGGTGTAGCCCATGTCGCGCTGCAGCCACTGCGGGATCAGCAGCGACACGCTGAAGAACGCCGCATAGGCCACGATCAGCGCCATGGTGCCGGCGCGGAAGTTGCGGTGGCGGAACAGCCGCAGGTCGACGATCGGATCCTTGTCGGTCAGCTCCCAGATCAGGAACACCGCCAGCGCCACCGCCGAGATCGCGGCCAGCACGACGATCTTGGTCGAACTGAACCAGTCCTCGTCGTTGCCCAGGTCCAGCACCACCTGTAGGCAGCCGACGCCGATGATCAGGGTGATCAGGCCGACGTAGTCCATGCGCGGACGCTCGATCGGCTCGGGACGGTCGCGCAGCTGCGAGCCGACCACGGTCGCGGCGATGATGCCCAGCGGCACGTTGATCAGGAAGATCCATTCCCAGCTGTAGTTGTCGGTGATCCAGCCGCCGAGGATCGGCCCGGCGATGGGCGCGACCACGGTGATCATCGCCAGCAAGGCCAGCGCCTGGCCGCGTTTTTCGCGCGGGTAGATCGACACCAGCAGGCTCTGGGTGATCGGGTACATCGGGCCGCAGACGAAACCCTGCAGCGCGCGCGATACCACCAGCATGCCCATGCTCTGGGCCAGGCCGCACAGCAGCGAGGCCGCGGTGAAGGCCAGCGTGGCCCACACGAACAGCTTGGTCTCGCCGAAACGGCGGCTGAGGAAGCCGGTCAGCGGCAGCGCGATGGCGTTGCTGACCGCGAACGAGGTGATGACCCAGGTCGCCTGCTGCGAACTGGCGCCGAGGTTGCCGGCGATGGTGGGCAGCGAGACGTTGGCGATGGTGGTGTCGAGCACCTGCATGAACGAGGCCATCGCCAGGCCCACCGTGCACAACGCCACACTGGCCGGGCGGAACCCGGCGGCCGGTGCGCCCGGAACCCCGGGCGCGGCGGGAGCGGCAGCTTGGTTGGACATGACCGGGCTCAGTTCGCCTTGGCGGCGTCGGGCAGGTTGGCGTGGATGATCTGCTTCACGGCCGCATCGGCCTGCTGCAGCTGCTGCGCATACACATCGGTATCCAGCAGCGTGCCGCTGGCCGGCTTGGTCGGCAGCACCGCGCCGTTCTGGTCATGCAGGTTGACGTCGGCCTTCATCGACAGGCCGATGCGCAGCGGATGCTGCTCCAGCTGCTTGGCGTCGATGGCGATGCGCACCGGCACGCGCTGCACGATCTTGATCCAGTTGCCGCTGGCGTTCTGCGCCGGCAGCAGCGAGAACGCACTGCCGGTGCCGATGCCGAGGCTCTGCACGGTGCCGTGGTAGGTCACCGCGCTGCCGTACACATCCGACTCCAGTTCCACCGGCTGGCCCAGGCGCATGTGCTTGAGCTGGGTTTCCTTGAAGTTGGCGTCCACCCACACCTGGTTCAGCGGCACCACCGCCATCAGCGCGGTGCCGGGCTGCACGCGCTGGCCGACCTGCACCGAGCGCCGCGCCACGTAGCCCGACACCGGCGCGACGATGGCGCTGCGGGCATTGTTGAGGAAGGCCTGGCGCACCTGCGCGGCGGCGCCCTGCACGTCGGGCTGGTCGGCCACGCCGTTCTCGTCGATCAACGCGCGGTTGCGCGCCAGG
>NZ_AQOI01000822.1:0-10764 GCF_000364665.1 Xanthomonas sp. SHU 199 | reverse complement strand
CGCGGGCGCGCTGCAGGGTCACCTGCTGCGCGGACAGCTCGGCCTGGGCGCCCTCGACCGAGCGGTACAGACCGCGCACCTGGCGCACGGTCCGCGCCAGATTGGCCTCGGCCTGCTGCAGCGCGACCTCGGTGTCGGCCGGGTCGAGCTTGACCAGCGGCTGGCCGCGCTCCACGCGCATGCCGTCGTCGGCGTCGATGCGCACCACGGTGCCGGCCACCATCGGGGTGATCTGCACCAGGTTGCCCTGCACGTAGGCGTCGTCGGTGTCCTCGTGCCAGCGGCCGACCAGGAAATACCAGATCGCCAGCGCGATCAGCACCAGCACCACTACCACGGCCAGGCCGCGCAGCAGCTTGCCGCGCCGGCTGGGGGCGGGAGCGGAGGAAGCGGGGGTCGTTGTCTGATTCATTGCAGCGATCTCAGGAATGCGAAGGTGCGGAAGAAGAAGAGCTCGGCGCATCGGCGGCGGAGGTGGCGTCGTAGCCGCCGCCCAGCGCCTGATTCAGGCGCACCGAGACCAGGATCTGATTGGATTGCAGCGACGCCAGGCGCTGCTGCGCGTCCAGCAACTGCTGTTGCGCGCTGAGCACGTCCAGGTAGTTGCCGATGCCGGCGCGGTAGCGCTGCTGCGACAGGTCGAAGGCGGCCTGCGCCGTCTGCAGCGCCTGCGCCTGCTGCTGCGCCTGCTCGGCCAGCGAACGCGCGGCGTTGACCTGATCGGCCACCTCGCGCAGCGCCGCCACCAGGGTCTGGTTGTAGTTGGCCACCGCCAGGTCGTACTGCGCATCGCGCTCGGCCAACTGGCTGCGCAGCCGCCCGCTGTCGAACAGCGGCAGGCTCACGCCCGGGCTGAGCAGGCCCAGCACCGACGAACTCTTGAACAGGTCGCCCGGATTGGTGGCGGCGACGCCGCCCAACAGGGTCAGATTGATGCTGGGATAGAACTGCGCCTTGGCCGCATGGATGCCCTGCGAGGCGGCTTCCACGCGCCAGCGCGCGGCGACCACGTCGGGCCGGCGGCCGAGCAGGTCGCTGGGCAGCACAGACGGCACCCGCGCGACCTGCGGGTCGAGCAGGCGCGGGCGCTCGATCTGCAGCCCGCGGTCCGGGCCGCGGCCGAGCAAGGCCGCCAGGGCGGTGCGCGCTTCGTCGATTTGCTGCTGCGCTGCCGCCTGCTGCTGGCGCGCCGCCGGCACCCGCGCCTCGGCCTGGCGCAGTTGCAGGTTGTTGTCGATGCCGGCATCGCGGCGCTGCCGCACCAGCTTCAGGCTGTTCTCCGAGCGCGCCAGCTCGGCGCCGGCCAGGTCGTACAGATGCCAGGCGTAGCCCAGTTGCGCGTAGGCGCGGGCGACGCCGGCCGACAGGTCCAGGCGCGCGGCCTGCGCGTCGACCTCGGCCGCATGCGCCTGGTCCACTGCCGCCTCCCACGAGGCGCGCTTGCCGCCCCACAGGTCGAAGCCGTAGCTGAAGTTCAGCAGCGCCTGCTCGTTGTGGATGTACTTGCCGCCGATCTCGTCGCCGGCCAGGCCCTTGGGCAGTTGCAGGCCGGTGTAGCCGGCCGACAGCGACAGCTTGGCGCCGCGGTCGGCATCGGCCGCGCCGGCCTGCGCCTGCGCCAGGCGCAGTCGCGCATCGGCGGCGTCCAGACTGGGCGTGCCCTGCAGGGCCTCGGCGATCAGCGCGTCGAGCTGCGGATCGCCCAGCGCCTTCCACCAGTCCTGCTGCGGCCACGGCGCCGGCGCCAGCGCGTCGGCGGCCAGGGTCTTGCCGATGTGCAGTTGGCGGTCGGCATCGAGCCGGCGCCCCTGCGGTTCCAGGCCACGGCTGCTGGCGCAGGCCGCCAGTGCCAGGGTGAGGGCCGCGACCGCGAACGGGCGCAGGCGGGAGGGAGAAGAAGACAGAGTCATGTGGGCGGGTTCAGGGCGAATTGAGGGAATCGCGGACGCGGACCAACAGCGAAAACAAGTGCTCGCGCTCGTCGGCGGACAGATCGCGCAAGGCATCGGCGATGACGTCGTCGCCGCGCTGCTTGAGCTGCTGCCACAGCGCCTGGCCTTCGTCGGTCAGCACCAGGCGCAACGCGCGGCGGTCCTGCGCGTGCGCCTCGCGACGCACCCAGCCCAGGTCTTCCAGCTTGTCCAGCAGGCGCGTCACCGCGCTGGGGTTCTGGTCGATGGCCTGGGCCAGTTCGTTGGCGGTGCACGGCGCCATGTGGGCCAGGGCCTTCATGCCGATGTAGTGGCTGAAGCCCAGGTCCGGCTCCAGCCCGGCCATGGCGCGGTCGAGGCGGCGCATCAGGCCGTCACGCACCTGGCGCAGCAACAGGCCGAACGAGGGCTGGCCAGGAAAGGAGGGAGCGCAGTTCATGGGTGCCTATTATTTTCATTTAGAAATATATGTCAAGAAAATATCCCCAAGGAAACTAGATGCTGCGTTGCAGCGGAGGAACGCTGACGGCGAGCGCACTGTAGCGGCGCGCGGCCATGGCTCGGTATTACAATCCGGACAATGGATATCGAAATCGCGCCAACCCAGCCGGCCGACGCTCCGGCCAGCGTCGGCTCCGACAGCGCGCTGGACCCGCGCGCCATGGAGTGGTTCGAGCGCGCCGATGGCCCGCCCGCGCTGGCCTTCATCGCGCATTCGCCGGTGTCGCTGCGGCGCGAGGTGGACTGGCACCGCCACGTGCGCGGGCAATTGATCTATGTGGAGGACGGCGTGCTGAGCACCCGCACCGCGCACGGCCAGTGGTCGCTGCCGCCGGGCTGTGCCGGCTGGATGCCGCCGCAGGAACTGCACACGGTGCAGGTGTCCGGGCGGGTGCGCAGCTACCTGGTGCTGATCCGCCCCGACGTCTGCGCCGACCTGCCGCCGCGGACCTGCGTGATCGGCATGAACGGCCTGTTCCGGGAGGTGCTGCGACGGATGAGCCAGTGGGGGGTGCCGCCGGTGCTGGCGGCCGAGCAGCAGCGCCTGTGCGCGGTGCTGCTGGACGAGGTGCGCAACGCCCCGGTCGAGCATCTGCACCTGCCGATGCCGCGCGACCGCCGGCTGCTGCGCATCGCCACCCAGTTGCTGGAAACCCCCGCCGACGACCGCTCGCTGGCGCAGTGGGCGCACTGGGCCGGGCTGTCGGCGCGCAGCCTGAGCCGCCACTTCCGCGACGAGACCGGCTTCGGCTTTGCCGGCTGGCGCCAGCAGGCGCGGCTGGCCGAGGCGCTGCGCCGGCTCAGCGACGGCGCCAGCGTCGCCGACACCGCCTTCCGGCTCGGCTACAGCAGCCCCAGCGCCTTCGTCACCGCCTTTCGCGGCCGCTTCGGCCATCCTCCGGCCCGTTACCTGGCCAGCGCCGGCGGCACGCGCGGCTTGGCATCGCCGGCCGCATCCGGATAATCGACCGGCTGACCTGCGGCGCCTGGCGCCGCGTTCCCCTATAGGTATTTCCTGCGCATGACCGATCTCGCCCGCCCCGCCTTCCATGGCTTCGAACAGCTGCCGCTGCGCGAATACGCCGAACGCGCCTACCTCGACTACTCCATGTACGTGGTGCTGGACCGCGCCCTGCCCTTCCTCGGCGACGGGCTCAAGCCGGTGCAGCGGCGCATCATCTATGCGATGAGCGAGCTGGGCCTGAACGCGACGGCCAAGCCGAAGAAGTCCGCGCGCACGGTCGGCGACGTGATCGGCAAATACCACCCGCACGGCGACAGCGCCTGCTACGAAGCGCTGGTGCTGATGGCGCAGCCGTTCTCCTACCGCTACCCGCTGATCGAAGGCCAGGGCAACTTCGGCTCCACCGACGACCCGAAGTCGTTCGCGGCGATGCGCTACACCGAGTCTAAGCTGACCCCGATCGCCGAAGTGCTGCTGGGCGAACTGGGCCAAGGCACGGTGGACTGGTCGCCGAACTTCGACGGCACCCTGGACGAGCCGACCTGGATGCCGGCGCGGCTGCCGCACCTGCTGCTCAACGGCACCACCGGCATCGCCGTGGGCATGGCCACCGACGTGCCGCCGCACAACCTCAACGAGATCGTCAGCGCGCTGATCCGCCTG
This sequence comes from Xanthomonas sp. SHU 199, assembly GCF_000364665.1. Taxonomy (NCBI): domain Bacteria; kingdom Pseudomonadati; phylum Pseudomonadota; class Gammaproteobacteria; order Lysobacterales; family Lysobacteraceae; genus Xanthomonas; species Xanthomonas sp. SHU 199. The sequence goes on along the minus strand of NZ_AQOI01000822.1, from coordinate 6,705 downwards.
CTCGACGACCCCGACGCCAGCGTCGCCGACTTGTGCGAGCACGTGCGCGGCCCGGACTACCCGACCACCGCCGAGATCATCACCCCGGCCGCCGACCTGCGCACCATTTACGAAACCGGTCATGGCAGCGTGCGCGCCCGCGCCACCTACCAGAAGGAAAACGCCAACATCGTGGTCACGGCGCTGCCCTACCAGGTGTCGCCGTCCAAGGTGATCGAGCAGATCGCGCAGCAGATGCGCGCCAAGAAGCTGCCCTGGCTGGAAGACATCCGCGACGAGTCCGACCACGCCAATCCGGTGCGGGTGGTGCTGGTGCCGCGTTCCAACCGGGTCGACGCCGAGCAGTTGATGGGCCACCTGTTCGCCACCACCGACCTGGAGCGCAGCTACCGGGTCAACCTCAACGTGATCGGCCTGGACGGCCGCCCGCAGGTCAAGAACCTCAAGACCCTGCTGGAGGAATGGTTGCGCTTCCGCAGCGACACCGTGGTGCGCCGCCTCAACCATCGGTTGGAGAAGGTCGAGCGCCGCCTGCATCTGTTGGAAGGCCTGCTGACCGCGTTCCTCAACCTGGATGAGGTGATCCGCATCATCCGCACCGAGGACGAGCCGAAGCCGGCGCTGATCGCGCGCTTCGGGCTCAGCGAGGAACAGGCCGACTACATCCTGGAAACGCGCCTGCGCCAGCTGGCGCGGCTGGAGGAGATGAAGATCCGCGGCGAGCAGGACGCGCTGGCCAAGGAACGCGAGCAGCTGCAGGCGGTGCTGGCCAGCAAGACCAAGCTGAAGAAGCTGATCAAGGACGAGCTGATGGCCGACGCCAAGAAGTTCGGCGATGCGCGGCGTTCGCCGCTGGTGCAGCGCGGCGCGGCCCAGGCCATCGACGAGACCGAGCTGGTGCCGAGCGAGCCGATGACCGTGGTGATGTCGGAGAAGGGCTGGATCCGTGCGGCCAAGGGCCACGACGTGGACCCGGCGGCGCTGTCCTACCGCGACGGCGACGGCCTGCTGGCGGCGGTGCGCGGGCGCAGCACGCAGCAGGTGGCGTTCCTGGATTCGGAAGGCCGTGCCTATTCGACCCTGGTCCACACCCTGCCCTCGGCGCGCGGCAACGGCGAGCCGCTGACCGGACGCTTCTCGCCCGCGGCCGGTGCCTCGTTCCAGGCCATCGCCAGCGGCGAGAACGACAGCCGCCTGGTGCTGGCGTCCTCGCACGGCTACGGCTTCGTCACCCGCTTCGAGAACCTGACCAGCCGCAACAAGGCCGGCAAGGCCATGCTCAACCTGACCCCGAACGCCAAGGTGCTGCCGCCCGCGCCGGTGAGCGGCGCCGGCAGCGACCGCATCGTCGCGGTCACCAGCGCCGGCCACCTGCTGGCGTTCCCGGTCGCCGACCTGCCCGAGCTGGACAAGGGCAAGGGCAACAAGATCATCGACATCCCCAAGGCCAAGCTCAGCACCGAGCGGGTGGTGGCGATCGCCGCGGTGGCGCCGGGCAACACGCTGCTGGTGAAGAGCGGCCAGCGCACCATGTCGCTGTCGTTCAAGGACCTGGACGCCTACCTCGGCGCCCGCGCCAGCCGCGGCGGACTGCTGCCGCGCGGGTGGCAGAAGGTCGACGATCTGGCGGTGGAGTAAGCGCTTGGCGCCAAGCGCGGGATTCGGGATTCGGGATGGGAGTTTCGCGCCGGTGCAGCCTTTGCATACGGCGCGGCATCCCGCTTCTCTTAGGAGCGGCTTCTGCCGCGATGCCTTACCGCTGAAGCGTCGCGGTTGAAGCGCAACAGCGACCACGGGCTGCACGCGCATCGCGTGCGAAGCCAAGCGTCCCCCATACCTGCACGTCACGAGGCTTTTGTGCGAGGGGCTTCAGCCCCGACGCGCATCACCTGCAGCGCGTCGGGGCTGAAGCCCCTCCCACAACGCGGCCACCCGAGCGACCAAATCCAAGTCGCCTAGCCCACTGTCGCCGCATCGCGCAACTGCTCGATATGGCTGGCGATCATCGCCGCCACCGTATCGGCCACCGCGCGCGCGCTCAGGCGGGTATCGAACAACAGTTCCACCGTGGCATAGATCAGGTCGACCACGATGCGGCTGACCAGGCGCAACTGGCGCGGGTCGGCGTCGGGGAAGGCCTCGCTGAGGAAGCGCACCTGGCCCTTGGTCACCTGCGCATGCGACTCCAGGCGCACCTGCTGCAGCGCCGGCACCGCGCGCAACGCACGCAGCACCCACACGCCGCCCTCGGTCGCCTTGGTGACGCGGTAGGTATCCAGCACCAACCCGGCCAGTGCGCGCTGCAGGTCCTCGCGCGTGCCGCTCATCGCCTGCTGGGTGATCCACTTGGGGATGAGCTGGTTCTGCCGCTCCATCAGCCGCCGGCCCAGTTCCGACAGCAGCGCGTACTTGTTGGGGAAATAGCGGTACAGCGCCGGCGGCGTCAGCCCGGCACGCGCGCACACCAGGTTGGTGGACAGCCGCTCCACGCCGACGTCGCCGAGCAGTTGCGCGGTGACCGAGAGGATCTGTTCGTAGGTCTCGGTGGCGCGATGCTGGGCCGGCACCTTGTTCCCGGTCAGGCGCGGGCGGTGCGGTGCGGAGGGACGCGGCGTGTCGGCGGGCATGGGATCTCGATGGTGGTAAAGCAGCAGGCGCCGCGGTGGCGGCACGTCACCAGCCTGACGGCACGCATCGCCGCGGCAATGGGTGCGCGGGCTGCGCAGCGACGTCGCGGCACGCGCCGACATCGCATCTTACCGCGCCCGCCGCTGGCACACCGGCAACGTCGCTCAGCGCCTTGCCAGCCAACCGTTGAGGCCGGCCGCCAAGCACCGCTGCAACGTGGTGTACGGAGGAAAGAACGCCTTGACGATCGGCAGTCGGCCGCCCCGCAGCAGCGCGCGTTCGTGCGAGAAGGTGCGGAAGCCGTGCACGCCGTGCGCGCTGCCGAATCCCGAGGCGCCCACCCCGCCGAACGGCAAACCGCTGTGCACGAACTGCTGCAGGCAGTGGTTGACCACCGCGCTGCCGGAACTGGTGCGCGCCAGCACCTGGGCGATGCCGGCGCGATCGCGGCTCCACAGGTACAGCGCCAGCGGCTTGGGCGCGGCGTCGAGCCGGTCGAGCACCTCGTCGAGGCGCGCGAACTCGATCAGCGGCAGTACCGGACCGAAGATCTCTTCCTGCGCGATCCGCGCCTGCGCCGGCACCTGCGCCAGCAGCGTCGGCGCCACGTAGCAGCGCTCCGCGTCGTGCTCGCCACCGGCCAGCAACTGCGCGCCGCCGGCGCGCGCTTCGTCGATCAGCGCGGCCACCCGCGCGGCATGCGCCGGGTGGATCATGCGCGCCAGGTGCGGGCTGGCGGCGACCGCCTGCGCGTCGGCACCGTAGCGCTGCGCCAGCAGGGCGCGGCAGTGTGCGAGCAGGCGCGCGCTGACGTCGCGATGCACGAACAAGGTATCCGGCGCGATGCAGGTCTGTCCGGCATTGACCAGCTTGGCCCAGACGATCACCTCGGCGGCAAGACGCAGGTCGGCGCTGCGGTCGACGATCACCGGCGACTTGCCCCCCAGTTCCAGCGTCACCGGCGTCAGCTGCCGCGCCGCCGCGGCCATCACCTGCCGGCCCACTGCCGCCGAGCCGGTGAAGAACACATGGTCGAACGGGCACGCCAGCAAGGCCTGCGCGGTCGCCGCGCCGCCCTGCACCAGGGCCACCTCTTCCGGTGCGAATGCCTCGTCCAGCACCGCCTGCAGCACCGCGTTGACCTGCGGGGTGAATTCGGAGGGCTTGATCAGCGCCGTGTTGCCGGCGGCCAGTGCCGACACCAACGGCCCCAGCACGGTGGCCACCGGGTAGTTCCAGGGCCCGATGATCAGGCAGCGGCCCTTGGGCTGGAACGCGATGCGCGCGCGCGTGCCCAGGGCCAGCAGGGTCGGGGCGACCTTGCGCGGACGCATCCAGCGCGGCAGCTGCGCGATGGCGGTGGCGATCTCGTCGACCACCGGCAGCACTTCGGTCAGTTCCACTTCCAGTGCGGGCTTGGCGAAATCGGCGGCGAAGGCGGCGATCAGCGCCTGCCGTCGCGCCAGCAAGGCATCGCGCAGCGCACGCAGATGCGCGCGCCGCGTGTTCGCCGAGGAGCCGCGCCAGGCCAGCGCGGTGGCCTGCTGCGCGGCGAACAGCGCCGCGACCGTTTCCGGTGGGGTGTCCAGCACGGGCTCAGACGCCATCGCGGCTCTCCTGCTTGGCGGACATCGGCCATCGCCCGGTGCCTGGCAATCTCCTGCCCTGCGCCATGCGCGGCCGACGGAAGCGCGTCATCGCAGCGGCCAGCACGCTCGCACGGCCACCACCATCAGCCCGCATGCGAGCCCGCCTCCACGACGGCCGGACGGCGCTGCCGCCGGCCGATCCACAGCGCCAGCAGCGCCGCGGTCAGCGCAAAGCCCAGACCGACCAGCGGCACCGGCGCCGGATCGTCGGCATGCAGCAGCAGCGACGCCAGCAACGGCCCGCAGGCCGACCCGATCAACTGCGCCGCCGGCACCAGCACCGCCACCCGCCCCTGCGCATTGGCGCGCAGCGCCAGGCCGACATGGAACGGCATCAGGAACATCCAGGCGAAGCCGAACGCCACGCACACCGCGGCGAAGCCCAGCGCCGCATTGCCCGGAACCCGGTACATCGCCGCGGCCACCAGGCACAGCGCCACGCTGCCCAGGGTCAGGGTCGCCGTCACCGACAGCCGGCGCACCCAGTAGATCGCCGCCAGCCCGCCGACGATCTGCATGCCCAGCACCCACGAGGTCTGCAGCTGCGCCGCATGCGCGTCCAGCCCCGCGCGCAACGCCAGCGGCTCCAGGTACGCCCACAGCGCGCCGATCGCCGACATCTGCAGGAACGCCACCAGCAATGGCGCCAGCGTCGCCGGCGACCAGCGCAGCCTGGCGGTGGCGGTCGCCGCGCACTGCGCATCAGCTGTGGGAGCCAGGCTTGCCGGCACCGGCAGTGCCGCCGCCAGCGGCAGCACCAGCAGGCAGGTCGCGGCCATGGCGACGAAACCGCCCTTCCAGCCGGCCGCCGGCAACACCCACAGCGCCAGCGCCGCCGCCAGCGCGATCTGCGCCAGCGCCTGCAGCACCATGAACACCGCGGTGATCCGGTCCGGGGTGGCCGCGCGCACGATGCTGACGGTGGCCACCCAGACCAATAGGCCCTCGGCCAGGCCAGCGACGGCGCGTAGCGCGACGAACGCCGCATCGCCCTGTGCCTGTACCGTGGCCAAGTTCAGCAGCGCGGCCAGCAACGCCGCCACGACCGCCGTGGTGCGTTGCCAGGACACCGGCAGCAGCGCATCACCCAGCGCCACGCCGATGCCCAGGGCGATGATCTCGCCCATCGCCACCACGCCCACGCCGGGCAGCGTGATCAGGTGCTGCTCGACCAGTGCGCCGAGCACGATCGGCTGCACGCCGAGGATCAGCAGCGCGATGGCGCCGATCGACAAGGCCGCGGCGAGCGGACGTGTCGCGTGGACGCCGGTTGATGCGAGGGAAGAAGGGGATGGCGTGGCGGTCATCGCGATGGACCCTCAGTAGCCTTTGCTTTCGGCCGGCAGTTCGCCCGCGGCAAAGGCCGCGGCGGCACGCACCTGGTCCTTGCGCAGCCGCCCGTTGGCGATGCGCCGCACCCACCAGGGCAGCTCCCGCACCTGCCCGCCGGTGGCCGCGGCAAGCACATAGGCCTTGGCGCATTTCTCGAACAACTCCACGTTCAATGCCAGCCGCTGCGCGGTGATGCCAAGACACAGCGGGCGTCCGCCGAACAGCAGGACGCTGCCGCTGCCCGGCGCGGCCGTCGCCAACGCGTCGAGCGCAGGAAACGGCGCCGGCATCGGCCCGATGTGCCGGGCCTGCTCGTCGAACACCTGCGGCAGCACGCCGCCGACGTCGGCCAGGCGCAGGCCGAACACGCCGGCCGACCAGGCGCTGGCGCCGACATCCGGACGCCGCGCGTACACCTGCGCGTGCACCTGCGCCGCGGCCGGCAGCGCCGGGTCGCGCCAGTCCAGCCACTGCGGCCGCTCCGCCTTGAGCGCGCCGCAGCACATCGCCGTGGTGCCCGGACAGCGCAGCGCCAGGGCTGCCACGTCGTCGCCGAGCAAACGCTTGGCCACGAGCCGCTCGCGGGTGTGCAGCCAGAGTGCTTCGATCTGCGGGACGGTGGGCATGCGCTACACCAGCTTGAACACGTCGTCGAAGCGGTTCAGCGCCTCGTCGACCACCGCATCGGTATCGGCGCGGCTGGTGTAGATGCGGCTGCCGGCCAGGGTGATCAGCCCGTGCGCCGAATACGCCGCGCCCATCTCTTCCATCATGTGCTTGCGCTCCTTGGCTTCGTTGCGCACGCGCCACAGCTTGTACAGGTTGCCGGTGTCCAGTAGCAGCACGCCGGAGGTCTGCAGGTGCACGATCGAGCCCATGTTGTAGACCACGTACGGCAAACCGAGACGGCGGATGATCGCCTCCAGGCCCTGCCGCAGGCGATCGCCGGCGCGGCCGGCCTGGCCGGCGGCGTCGCTGCGTTGCGCTTCCAGCAAGGCGTGGTAACCGGCCACGCAGGACAGCGGATTGGCCGACAGCGTGCCACCGACGAAGGCGCGCCGCGCCGTGGTGCCGATGCCGCCGACCAGGCTCATCA
>NZ_AQOI01000821.1:0-6729 GCF_000364665.1 Xanthomonas sp. SHU 199 | reverse complement strand
GCCCGCCGATCGCGCCGGCCATCGGATAGCCGCCGGCCAGGCACTTGCCGAGCACGGTGATGTCCGGCAGGACCCCGAAGTAGCCTTGCGCACCGCCCGGGCCGAGCCGGAAGCCGGTGACCACTTCGTCGAAGATCAGCAGCGCGCCGAACTCGTCGCACAACTTGCGCACCTGCCGGTTGTAGTCGTGATGCACCGGCCGCGTGCCGCTCTCCGGCCCCAGCGGTTCCAGCAGCACCGCCGCGGTGCCGCCGCGCAGGCGATTGAACTGCAGCTTGCGCCGCAATGCCTCCAGATCGTTGGGATGGCATTCCTGGGTATGGGCGGTGGCGCCACGCGGGATGCCGATCGCCTCCATGCGCCCGGTGCCCGGCAGGCGCATGCCGTACACCAACTGGTCGCTCCAGCCGTGGTAGGCGCCGCCGATCTTGATGATCCATTTCTTGCGGGTGTGGGTGCGGGCCAGGCGTACTGCGCCCATCACCGCCTCGGTGCCGGAGCCGAGCAGGCGCAGCATCTCCACCGCCGGCATGCTGGCGCAGACCAGTTCGGCCAGCTTGACCTCGCACGCGTGCAGCAGGCCGGTCACCGGGCCGCACTGGTCCAGTACCGCCTGCACGTGCTCGCGCAGTTCCGGCGGATTGGATCCGAGCAGGGTCGGGCCGCCGGCCTGCAGGAAGTCGATGTAGCGGTTGCCGTCGACGTCGGTCAGGTACGCGCCCTCGGCGCTGTGCATGGCCAGCGGGAACGGATGGTTGAACGCCAGGTTGTGCTGCACGCCGCCGGGGATCACCTGCTTGGCCGCCTCGCCCAGGCGTTTGGAGCCCTGGCAACGCTCGTCGAAATAGCGCATCACCTTGGCCATGCCGGCGGCGCCGATCGGCCGCATCGGCTGGTTCACCAGCGCATGGAAGCGCGCGTACAACTGGTCCACATCGGGCCATTGCGAAATGGCGGGGGTCTGGCTCATGGTCGGTGCCGGGCTCGAGGGAACGGAAACGGAAAGGGCGTGCATGCGCTCAGGCCTCCAGGGCGGTGAGGACGGCGCGCAACGGCGCGGCCAGGCCGGCGTCGTGCAGGGCGCGGCGTTCGATGCGGCGCGCCAGGTGATCGCGCGCCAGCTGCTCCAGCGCATCGACCGCCGCCACCGCCTGTTCCAGGCTGCGGCCGCAGCACAGCACGCCGTGGTTGCGCATCAGGTAAGCGTTGCTCGACGGCCGCAGCTGGCGCGCCAGCAGCCAGGCCAGCAGCCCGGTGCCGGACGGGAAGTAGCCGACCATCGGCACGCGCGTGCCGATCGCCGCCTGCAATGCCGGATCCTCCACCGCCAGCGCCGCGCCGAGCAGCGCGCAGGCGCTGGCCACCGGCTGGTGGGTGTGGATGCTGCAGGCCACGTCGGGGCGGCGCCGCAGCACCTGCGCGTGCAGCCCGGTCTCCACCGACGGCGTGGCGGCGCCATCCAGTTGCCGCAGGTCGGCCAGGCGCACCACGCAGATGTCTTCGGCGCGCATCGCCAGGTAATCGATGGCCGAGGGCGTCACCGCGAAGCGCTCGGCATCCAGGCGCAAGGCGACGTTGCCGCCGGTCCCGGCCAGATAGCCGCGCCGCGACAGGTCCACGCACAGCGCGACCACGCGCGCGCGTTGTTCATGGGCAAACATGCTGGGGAACCTCCGGCACGCATTCGGGAAGGGGATTCATGCGCCGGTAGATCGGCGCCAGGGTGCGCTGCAATTCGCGGAACATCGCATAGCGGTCGTCGTACAGCGCACGGTTGCGCGGCGACGGTTCGTACACCCGGCGTGCGCGTTGCAGCGCCGGCAGGTCGGCGAAGCGCAGCCGGCCCAGGCCCACGCCGGCGATGAAGGTGGCGCCGATCGCATTGGCCTGGATCGGGTTGTGCAGTTGCCGGATCGGCTGGCCGCTGACGTCGGCGATGATCTGGCACCACAGGTCCGACTGCGCGCCGCCGCCGACCGCGGCGATCACGCCCGGATCGCGGCCGAGCAAGCGCGCGAACGGTTCCATCATCCAGCGCGTGTTCAACGCCACCCCTTCCATGAAGGCGCGGATGATGTCCTCGCGGGTGTGCATCAGCGACAGGTTGACCAGCCCGGCACGCAGGCTGTGGTCCTCGACCGGAGTGCGCTCGCCGAACAGCCACGGCATGTACACCAAGCCGTTGGCCCCGGCCGGCACGCGCGCGGCGATGACGTTGAGCACCTCGTACACGTCCGGGCGTTCTTCGTCGCGCAGCAGTTCGTCGGGATGGAATAGGATGCGGTCGCGCAGGAACGACAGGTTGGCGCCGGCGGTGGACTGCAGCGCGGTGGCCAGGTAGCGCCCGCTGACCGCGCACGGCACCGCGGCGATGTTGCTGAACACGTCGGTCTTCATCCGCGGCACGTGCGCGCCAAGCCACGACGAGGTGCCCAGATACAGATGCGCGGCGTAGTCCTCGACCGCCGCGGCCACCGCCACCGCCGAGTTGTCGATGGCGCCGGCGATCACTCGGGTCTGCGGCGACAGGCCCAGTTGCGCGGCCACGCCCGGCAGCAGCGGTCCCAGCACCTCGGTGGAGGCCACCAGCTCCGGCAGCTTGTCGCGCTCGATGCCGAGCAAGCACAGCAGGCCGTCGTCGTAGCGGATGCGCATCGGGTCGCGGTTGTCGGTAACCCAGGTGGTGAGTACCGAATCGGCGGTGGCGCAGAAGCGCCCGGTCAGGCGCAGGTTGAGATAGTCCAGCGCGTTGAGGAACTTGTGCGTGCGCTGGTAGCGCTGCGGCTCGTGGTCGCGCAGGTAGGCGATGTGGCCGGCGCAATCCTTGCCGCTGCCGGCCGGCGCGCCGCCGCTCAGGCGCAGCCAGCGCAGCAGTTTCAGCGGCGCGTAGCCGCGCACGTTGAGCCAGCGCCCGCGCAGGCGCCGCGCGATCGCCGCCTGCCCGCGCATGTCCAGCCACAGCATGGCGTTGCCCAACGCGCGGCCGTCGCGGTCCACGCATACGGTGCACTCGCCCTGGGTCGAGCAGCACACCGCGGTCACCCGCCGGCGCAACGCCTCGCCGCCTTGCAGCACCGCCGCCGCGGTGACCAGCAACGCGTTCCACCAGTCGCGCGGATCCTGCTCGGCGCAGACGCCATGCACGTGCAGCGGCACCGGTTCGAAGGCCCAGGCGATCACCTGGCCCTCCAGGGTGACCAGCGCGCACTTGCAGCCGGAGGTTCCCAGGTCCACCGCCAGCACCAGTGGCTGGTCGCCGCCCCGGTCGGCATCGAGCAGTTCGCTGCGCATCGGTCAGAACGTGTAGCCGATCGAGGCCACCAGGGTGTCGCCGTCGGTCTTGCGGATGCGCGCGCCGTCCTGCACCCAGTACAGCTCGTGCGCGTTGACCCGGGTGCTGACCCAATCCAGGTTCCAGTCCAGGCCCCAGCGCTTGTGGGTGACGCCGATCTGGTAGTCGGCGAAGCTGCCCTCGCTGAAGTTGCGCAGCTTCTGGTAGCCGGCGTGCAGGCGCAGCGTGGTCGATGGCAATACCGACGGCAGCAGCGGCGTCTGGTAGTTGAGATCGCCCAGCAGCGTGCCGCGCGAGTCGTGCTCGCCACGGGCGAAGCAGCGCAGCGCCGTCGTCGGATCGGCGGCGAACTGCAGGATCTGCGCGCACACGCCGCCGGTATCGGCACCGCGGTAGGTCTTGGAGAACACGTACAGCAGGCGGCCCTCGACCGCGCCGTAGCCGAGTTCGAGCACGCCGAAATTGCTGTCGTAGTCGGTGCGGCGGATGTCCTCAGGCGTTCCCGTCTCCAGATCGATCCGGTGCGGGGCCAGGAAGCTGGCGCCGGGGAAGCGCTCCGTCGCCAGACCGACGCCCGCATGCCAGGCATCGGGATTGCCGAAACGGTAGCCGGCCGCCGCGGTGATGCCCAGCCCGTCGCCATCGAGGAACTGCTTCTTGCTGACCTTGGCCACCTCCAGCAGCGCGACGAAACCACTGGCGTGCACGAACTGGGTGGTCCACTTCAGCGATGGGCGCATCAGCGAGTCGGACACGCCGCGCGTGCGCTGCTCGCTCATCAGCTTGATCTGGTTCTGGAACTCGTAGTTGACCATGCCATCGGCGTCGGCCTGCTGGGCCTGCGCCTGGGCACAGCACGCGCCGTGCAGGGCCAGTGCGCCCGCGAGGGTCGCCATGAAGCGGACTGCAGTCATCTCAATCTCCCCTGTTCGCTAAGGAAGGTGGGACGCGCGGCGGCCGTCGCGGGCCCCGCACGTCGAGGGTGCCGGCGCGTCGCGCGCGCGGCGGGTGATTACTTGGCGCAGACCGGCGTGCTGGGCAGCGCCTGCACGCGGGTGAAGCGTTCCGTCTCGCCGAGCACTTCCACGCCGACGAAGGCGCGCAGGTCCAGCGATTTGCCGCTGGCGCGCAGCGTGGCCTTGTAGCGCTTGCCGCTGCGCGGATCGAAGGCCCAGCCGTCGCGCCAGGTATCGCCGTCCTCGCGCCCCAGGCGCGCGATCTGCACGCCGCAGGTATCGGTGGCGGTGCCGGCGTCCTTGTCCCAGACGATGCGTCCGCACAAGGCCGTGGCCGCATCCGCGCACGGCGCGAACTCCACCACCGCGTCCTTGGCCGCGGTCAGCCACAACCCCTGCGCCGCGGCCGGCGCCGCACACGCCGTCGCGGTCGCCAGCAGCCATCCCGCCACCACCACACCGACCGCGCCGTACCGCTTCATTCCCGGACTCGCCTGCATCGAACGCCCCCTCGCCATCGCGCAATTAAGTAGTGAAAACTACCGTATAGCGATAACTACCGTTTTGCAAGCATTGTCCGCAGGGCCTTTGCCGCGGACGTGGCGAGGCGCGCAAACGCCTGGATTTCAAGGGTTCGCGTGTGCAGCGACATGCGTGCGACGGCCGATTTTTGCGGCATTGCAACAGCCATCGGGGAGGACGGCGACGACAGATCGGCTCGTCCGATCGCCATGGCGCCGCACTGCGAACCGAGCGAATGCGCCAGCCACGCTATCCAGCAACGCGGCCGCGCGCGGCCGAACCCGATCGGCGGCGTCAGGAAACGAGAAGGGCAGAAGGCGTGTCGGCAGTCGCTGCGGCCTTGCTGCAACAGCAACCGCCGCGGCATCGCGATGCGCACTGTCGCCCGCGAGGGTCGGCAGCGCCGGTGCGGGCCAGCGAGAGTTGTGGCGACCGGCACGATCGGCGGGTCAGAAGCGGCCGGCGATGGCACGGCCGCGATGGCGGGGATGGGTCCCGCTCAGTGCATCGGCGCCTCCCGCAAGCGGGAGGCGCACGGACGGATCAGGCGTCCTTGCCGGACACGTGCCCGTCGATCTTCGAGGTCTGGTACAGCGCCATGCCGATGCGCTTGATCAGGCCGAGCTGTTGTTCCAGCCACCAGGCATGGTCTTCCTCGGTGTCGCGCAACTGCGCCAGCAGCACGTCGCGGCTGACGTAGTCGCCATGCTGCTCGCACAGCTTCATGCCCGCGGCCAGGTTGGCGCGCACTTCGTACTCGACCTTCAGGTCCTTCTCCAGCATCTCCTCGACCGTGCGCCCGGGTTCGAAGGCATGCGGGCGCATGTCCGGGTCGCCCTCCAGGAACAGGATGCGCCGCAGCAGCGCATCGGCGTGCTCGGTCTCCTCTTCCATCTCGTGGTTGATGCGTTCGTACAGCGCCAGCAGGCCCTGGTCCTCGTAACGCCGCGAGTGGATGAAATACTGGTCGCGCGCGGCCAGTTCGCCGCGCAGCAGCTCCTTGAGGCATTGCACAACGTCGGGGTGTCCCTTCATGGGGCGGGCTCCGTGGGGTCGACTGAGGGCGCCATAGTGCCCGATGCCGCCGCGCCGCGTTCCAATCGGAATCATTCACATCCCGACTCGCACATCCGCGATGCGTGACCCCGCGCACAGCGCGCCGCGCCTACGCGGGAACGACACGCAGTCGTGTCTAGAATCGGAGACTTGCCCACCGGAGAGAGACGATGCGCGGTCGATGGAAACGCCTGCTGCTGGGGACGCTGCTGCTGACGGCGGCCGTGGCGCTGGGTATCTGGCTGCTGCTGCGCGGCAGCCTGGCCACGCTCGACGGCAAGGCCCCGCTACAAGGCCTGCGCGCACCGGCAAGCATCCAGCGCGACGCGCTGGGCGTGGTCACCATCGATGCCGCCGACGAGGCCGATGCGATGCGCGCGCTCGGCTACGTGCACGCGCAGGAACGCTTCTTCGAAATGGACCTGCTGCGCCGCGCCGCCGCCGGCGAACTGTCCGAGCTGGTCGGTCCGCACGCGCTGGACGTGGACAAGGCACGGCGGGCGCATCGCCTGCGCGCGCGCAGCAGCGCGCAACTGGCCGCGTTCGCCGGCCAGCACGCGGCGGCCTTGCAGGCCTACAGTGCGGGCGTCAACCAGGGCCTGCACGCGTTGCGGATACGGCCGTGGCCTTACCTGATGCTGTTCGCCGCACCACGCGACTGGCAGCCGGTGGATTCGGCGCTGGCCGGCCAGGCGATGTACTTCGACCTGCAGGGCAAACAACTCGAGCGCAAGCTGGCCCTGTATCGCCTGCAGCAGCGCTTGCCGGCGCCGCTGTACGCCCTGCTGCGTCACGAGGGCAGCAGTTGGGACGCGACGCTGGACGGCAGCGTGCGCGGCGACGCGGAGCTGCCCTCCGCCGATCAGGTCGATCTGCGCCACCTGGCGGGCGCGCCCGCCCCCA
>NZ_AQOI01000820.1:0-10918 GCF_000364665.1 Xanthomonas sp. SHU 199 | reverse complement strand
CTTCGTCGATGCGCTGCGCGCCCGTCGCCCGCCGCACCTGGCCGGCATCGTCTGGTTCCGCCTGCCGCTGCCGGGCGACCGCCGCGCCTGGCCGCTGACGACGCTGCAGGCGGTGGTGCACGGCCGTCCGTTGCAGGCGGCCGTGCAGGTGCAGGCCAGCGGCACCGCCCCGGTCTACGACCTGACGCTCGCGAACGATGGCACGACCGCGGCCACGCCGCCGCAGCGCGTGGTTCTGCGCGGCAGCGCCTGCGAAGCCGGCGACGCACTCGGCGATTACCGGCTGCAATGGCCGGCACCGTCGCCCCGCTTCGAACGCACTCGCGCATCCCAACCCCTGGCCGCCGGAGAACGCCGTGCGCTCGGCTGGGTCCGCTGCCGCCGCCTGCACACAGGTGCCATCGATGTCCTGCCGTGATCCCCGACCCGCGGCCACGCTTGCCGCCGCGCTGATGCTGCTCCTGCTGCCGCTGGGCGGCGCCCGCGCCTGCGGCCCGGAGTTCCCGTACCGCCTGCTCGACGACCGTGCCGGCGCGCTGGCGCAATTGCCCGAAGGCAGCTTCGCTCGCGAAGTGCAGCGCCTGGGCGCACCGATCGACGGCCTCGGCCGCGCCGGCACGGCGACCCTGCCGCGCTACTGGGACGCCAGCGCGCAGTTCCCGCAGCAGCGCGACGACGTCGAACGCGGGCAAGTGGGCACCGCGCGGTTCGCCCGGATCGAACAACTGCGCGCGCTGGACGATGCGCAGCAGGCCGAACGCGACGGCGCCGATCTGCCACCGGAACTGCGCCTGTACACCGCCGGCGCGGTGGCGTTCGCGCAGGGCCGCTATCCGTCGGCCGCGGACTACTTTCGCCAGGTGCTGGCGCTGCCCGAGGCACAGCGCCGGGCGCGCAGCACGTGGGCCGCCTTTTCGCTGGGACGCAGCCTGGCGCTGGCCGCCGACGGCGCGCTGGCCGGCGATGCCGTGGCGCAGCGGCAGGCGTACCGGCAGCAGGCGCGGCAGGCCTTCCAGCAGACCCGCACGTTGCGCCTGGCCGGATTCGACGATCCGCTGGAGCTGGGCATCGCCAGCCTCGGCGAGGAGGCGCGTCTGCTGCTCGCCAGCGGCGACTGGAACGGCGCGATCGGCCTGTACGCGGTGCAGGCGGCACAGGGCTCGGACACCGGCATGAGTTCGCTCAAGCAGGTGGCCGCCGATCTCGTCCGCCGCAGCGATGCCGAACTGGCGCCGCTGTTGCGACAGCAGGCGGTGCGGCGGCTGTTGATCGCCCGGCTGCTCAGCGACAGCCACGCCTTCGATGCCGACTCCGGCAGCGTGCTGACCTCGGCGCGCTTCCTGAGCCTGTTGCAGGACGCCGCGGGCGATCCGATGGAAGACGCCGACCGCCTGGCCGCGCTGGCCTATCGCCAGGGCGATTACCCCGGCACCGCGCGCCTGCTCGCGCATGCCGGCGACAGCGGCCTGGCCTGGTGGCTGCGCGCCAAGATGGCACTGCGCGACGGCGACGCCGCGCGCGCCGCACATGCCTACGCGCAGGCATCCCGGCGCTTCCCGCCGAACGAGGACTGGGGCACGCGCCGCAATGGCGACTGGAGCAACGAGACGCTCAAACCGCAGTGCCGCATCGAGGGCGAAGCGGCGATCCTGGCGCTGCAACGCGGCAGCTACGTGGAGGCGTTCGCACAGCTGTACCGCAGCGGCGACCTCTACTGGGAAGACGCCGCCGCGGTCGCCGAGCGCGTCCTCACCGTGCCGGAACTGCAGGACTACGTGGATCGCCACGTGCCCGCCACGCCGCCGTCCACCGCGAACGCGGCACAGGAGTATTGGGAACGGACGCCGGCCCTGAAACTGCGCGAACTGCTGGCGCGCCGGCTGATGCGCGACGGCCGTTACGACGCGGCGCTGCCCTACTTCGCCCAGCCCGAATTGCGCGAGGCGGCGCGCCGCTATCGCGATGCGCGGCAGCAAGGCACATCGGCCTGGACCGGCATCGGCCGCGCCGAGGGCAATTACCGGGCCGCCCTGATCGCGCGCCGCCAGGGCATGGAACTGCTGGGCTACGAACTTGGGCCGGACAACCGGGTCTACGCCGGCAACTATGCCGAAGCCACGGCGCATGCGCAGCTGCGCCCCGGCGGCCTGATCGCCGCCGCCGAAGTGCAGCGCTGGAACGCCACCGCCGCGCAGCCTTACCGCCGCTACCACTACCGCTGGATCGCCGCCGCCCTGGCCGATCGCGCCGCCGACGACCTGCCCGCACGCAGCCAGGCCTACGCCGCCGCGCTGTGCCAGGCGACCGACTGGCTGATCACCCTCGACCCCGCGCAGGCGCGTCGGTCCTACCAGCGCTATGTCGCGCACGGCGCGCTCAATCCGGTGCCCGGCAAGGCCTATGTGTTCGGCGTGGGCGCCTGCGAGACGCCGGATTTCGAGGGCGCGCGGCGGCGCCTGTGGATCGAGCGCGGCCAGGCCGTACGCCAGTTCGTGCACAGGCAACGGCTCGCCCTGGGTGCGGCCGGCCTGGCGCTGCTGGCCGCGGCAGCCTGGCTGGTGCGCCGGCGCATGCAGCGCAAGGCACGGACAGTCGCAGCGCAAACGCCGCAGGACTGAGCCTGCGGCGCGGGTCGGCCGCGATCCGCGCACCAGCGCACTGCTTGCCACCACCGGCGAAACCGTCAGGCCCGCACTGCGCCGCCCCGACCAATCCCCAATCCCGACTCCCCAATCCCGAAGGTAGGGATCGCTGCCCCCGCTCCTCTCTTCAACAGGACTTTCCTGTTTACCGCTGGAATCGCGTCGACACACGCGGCGCCGGCCGCTCTGGCGTCCTGGACGACCGTTCTCCCGATGCAGCACCGCAGCACGCGCGACAAAGACGTCATCGCTCGCGGCGTGCGCCGCGTGGCGTTCACGTGCCTGCGCCAGTCGCGCAGACACGCGACCTGGAGACTGCGCTCAGTTCCAGCAGTACCAAGCCAGGCAGGCGATCGCCAGCGCAACCAGGCAGCACAGGCGCACGCTGCGGCGGCGGCTCAGCAGCGCGTGCACGCCCTGCAATAGCACCAGCACCGCCAGCACGCACAGGCCGACCAGCCGCCCGTTGCCGCTGTCCCGGCGGATCGGCACCGTCCACCCATGCGTACGGGCTACCGGACACGGCGTACAGCAGCGGCATGCCCAACGCATAGCCGCTCCAGGACAGCACCTGCGCGGCGATCGCCATGGCCTTGCGCGCAGCTGCCATCGCGCGGCCTCACTCGCAGACGAACAAGGTGCCGGCAGCCGGATCGGCACTGCTCGGACGCAGCGGCTTCGCTTCGCAGCGCGCGACGTCGCCGACACGCCGCGAGACCTGCACCCTGCCGTCAGGCCCGTATCCACACACCAGATAGAGGCCATGCGGATCGGGCGCATCGAAGCGCCAGATCGACACACCCGCATCGCCGGGGCGGCGCGCGTCCTCGTTGCTCGGCACCAGCGCCGCCATCTCGCGCGGCGGCCCGGAATAGACGCCGCTGGAGAACAGCCGCAGCGGCGGCGCGGCGGCGAGATCGACGCGGGCACCAGCCGGCACGTCGGGGCTCTGCAACTGTGCCTCGGCGATGCGCAGGCGCCCGGGGCACTGCAGCATCTCCCTGGCCGCGGCGGGCGCAGCGGACACGGCGATGAGCAGCGGCAGCGCGCAGCGCGCCGTGGCGGACATTCCCTTCGACACCATCACACGCTCCCTGTCGGCTGCAGGATCGAGACCGGCCAAGACCTCGGCCTTCGCCTCGCACGCCCGGCCGCGCAGCCAACCACTGCTGCAGGCCATATCGCCAGGCCGCGTATACGGTGCCTCCCACATCGCCAAAGGTCAACGCGACGACACGACGCGCAGCCGGCGTCATCGCGCGCGCTGGCGCCATTCCCTGCGTCCACCCCGCCTCATCACCCGCAAATGCCGGTCGGCATGACCGCCAACTACGCCCACTACCTGGACGAGGTGAAGGGCAGCACCAGCTGGAACCCGTCCGAAGGCATCCGCTGGCAACCGATCCCGCCCGCATCGTCTTGCATGCGCATCGGTCCGCCGCCGCAGCGAAGGAGTCGCCTGATGTCGCCCACGTTAGCTACACACCGACCGTGGAAGTGACCGCCAGCAGCAACCCACGCGAGCTGGGCAAGCCGCTGTCGGCGGTGTCGCGCCACGCCGCTGCACTGTGGGCCGACTACCGCTTCGACAGCGGCATCCGGCTCGGCCTGGGCGCCGCACGCGCCGAAGTGCCGGCGTTCACCCTGTTCGACGCGCTTCGGCTACGACCGCGACCGCTGGAGCCTGGCCTTGAACGTGCACGATCTCGCCGACAAGACCTACCTCAGCAACTGCGACGCCTACGACAACTGCTACTACGGCGAACAGCGACGTGTCATGGCCAAGGCCACATATCGCTGGTGAAGCGGCGTGTGCGCGATGGCGAGAGGCGTCATCGCGCACACGCTTCGCAAAGGTCGTTCCCCACGCCATCGCGCAATGGCGGCACGTTCTGCGCGATTGCGGAAAGGTGCACGCACTGCACAACGCAAAAGGGCCGCAGAAAGCGGCCCTTTTGCATTACATCGAACTGGAGGCCTGGGTCGGAATTGAACCGGCGTACGCGGATTTGCAGTCCGCTGCATAACCACTCTGCCACCAGGCCGGTGGACTGACGTCTCGCCGCAACGCCTGTGGCGTCCGACAAAAACAAAGCCCCGCTGCCGGGGCCCTTGCGGCAGGAACCGGACGATGCCTTGCGGCTCTCGTCCAACGCATTGATTCAAAAGATGTTTTTGAATCAGCCCGGCGCACAACGGACTGCATTGTGTACCAAGCCCCCCGGCTTGGCAACCCTGGGTTGCGCGCGCGCAGGCGTTGCCGGGATCCGGATGCGCGCCTCGCGTGTGCAGGAGGCATCGCGTCGCGACTGGAATGCCGACCACAGCGCCACGCCAGCGGCGGTAGACAAGCGCCGCATCGCGCGGATCCGCGCACGATGGGCATGCTGCCGCGCTCTAGCATGGCGCCACACCCACACGAGGCATCGCCATGAACCGATGGACACGCTGGAGCGGGGCCGCGCTGTGCCTGGCCGCGAGCGCCACCGCCGCCGCGCAGACCTGCGCGCTGCAGACGCAGACGGTGGACCTGCCGCTGGCCTCCAGGGCCACGCCCAAGTTCGCCTACCAGGTGCGGGTGCAACTCGGCAGCGATGCCGACGGCCGCAGCAAGGGCAGTCAGGTGCTGGAGGTGGATACCGGTTCCACCGGCGTGGTGGTGCCGCTGAGCGACGCGCTGCGCAGCGCCTGGGACGCTTCCAGCACGCCGGGTCACATCTTCTACTCGAGCGACAGCAAGTATCACCCCGGCAAGTACGTGGACGTGCCGATGCAACTCGGTGTCTCGCCCGACGGCAAACGCGCCGCCGCGCGGGTGGACCGCATCACCGTACTGGCCGCGCAGTGCACCTGCGATGTCGCCAGCGCGGCCCAACAACCCAAGCCGCTGGCACAGGTGCCCGCCACCTGCGCCGGTTACGACGGCAGCCCTGCGCTGAGCAGCAGCACGCAGGTGCTGCGCAACTGCAGCACCATCTCGCCGACCTTCGGCATGATGGGCGTGGGCTACGACCGCGGCGTCGATGCCGCGCGCAATCCGTTCCTCAACCTGGCGCAGATGCGCGCGCAGCGCATGAGCCCCGGCTACATCGTCAGTGCCAAGGGCATCACCCTGGGCGTCAGCCAGGCGGCACTGAAAGGATTCGCACTGGTACCGCTGCAGCGCGGCGGCGCCACCGCCGATGCGCCGGGCGACTGGCAGGCGCCCAGTGCCTGCGCCAGCTTTCCCGGCAGCGGCAGCGACTACCGCGTCTGCGGCAAGCTGCTGCCCGATACCGGCGTGTCCTACATGATGCTCAACCCGGTGGTGCCGCCGGCCACGCCCGAGCGCCTGCAACAGACCGTGGAGATGTCAGGCCATCCGACGCGCGTGGTGCCGGATGCCACCCAGCTGCGGCTCGACGTTGTCGACGCGAAGGGGCAATCGGTGTTCGGTTACAGCTTTGCGGTCGGCGACGGCAAGGCGGCGACCCCGGACAGCGTGCAGTGGCGCGGGCCGCTGAAGACGCCGCCGGCACACATCAACAGCGGCCGCCATTTGCTTGCCGCCGGCGACTACGCCTACGACGCGGCCTGCGGGCATGCCGGCTTCCGTGCGGCCATTCCAAGGCCCTGAGGCGGCACGAGAACGCAGGGGCGCATCTATCGCGTCACGGTCGTGCCTGCATGACGCGCTCGCCGCCGGCGCGCGCCGCGGGCAGCGCACGGCGGCGAGTACATGCCGATGCAGCACCCGCTGCATCCTCAACGCGGCCACGGTGCCTGCGTGTTGATCCAGCCGGGATTGCGCATGGCGAACGGCGCGTCCTCATTCAACGCGGAGCAGCCGACAACCTGCATGCGCACCGCACCCCAAGGCGGGCGTGGCAGGCCAAGGCAGCGAGCTGGATCGCTTCCGGCAACGGCGGGTGGCACGGCCATCCGGCAACGCGATGCGATGCGATGGCCAACTGACGCAGTGCAGTTCGCCATCGCGTTGCTGGCGACCGCATCAAGCGAAACGGCCCTGCGCGACGGCTCGACGCGCACGCACGCATCTGCCAGTGCAGCGCATCCGCCCAAAACGAAAACAGGACCCGAAGGTCCTGTTTTCATGATCTGGAGCGGGAAACGAGACTCGAACTCGCGACCTCAACCTTGGCAAGGTTGCGCTCTACCAACTGAGCTATTCCCGCTTGAGGCCGCGAATTCTACCGGGACCACGCAGCCTGTCAACCGTTGCCTTCGATTTTTTTCGCGTTCTTTTCCGCCACCGCCGCGCGCTCGTCGTCGCGCAGGCTCGGCCAGGCCGCATGCAGGTACTGGATGCCCGACAACAGGGTCAGGATCGAGGCGATCGCCAGGGTCCAGTCGCCGACGTGGAAGATGAACAAGCCCATCCACACGCTCTCCGGCGGCGAGCCATCGGGCATCACCGAGTACAGCAGGCACAGCAGCGCCACCATCTGCGCGGTGGTCTTGATCTTGCCGATCATCGCCACCCGCACCTTGGCGCGCTGGCCGATCTCGGCCATCCATTCGCGCAGCGCCGACACGGCGATTTCGCGGCCGACGATCACCGCCGCCCAGAACGCCATCCACGGCGTCGGGTGGCCCTGCACGATCAGGAACAGCGCCACCGCCACCATCAGCTTGTCGGCCACCGGATCCAGGAACGCGCCGAACGCGGAGTACTGGTGGTAGCGCCGCGCCACCCAGCCGTCCAGCCAGTCGGTGAACGCGGCCAGGCCGAAGATCGCCGCCGAGGCGAAGTTGGTCCAGGTGTACGGCAGATAGAACACCAGCACCAGCACGGGGATCATCACGATCCGCAGCAGCGTGAGCCAGGTGGGGATGGTCAACTTCATTGCGCTGCTCTACTCGCCTGCCGGATCGGGCACCGGCAGCCCGTGCAGGTTAGCGTAGATTCGTGCGGCCAGTGCGTCGTTGATGCCTTCCACCCGCGCGATCTCGGCCTCGCCGGCGGCCTTGAGCCCGGCCAGCCCGCCGAAGTGCTTGAGCAGGCTGGCGCGGCGGCGCGGGCCGATGCCGGGGATGTCCTCCAGCTTGCTGGTCATGCGCGCCTTCTGGCGGCGCCCGCGGTGGCCGGTGATGGCGAAGCGGTGCGCCTCGTCGCGCACCTGCTGGATGAACTGCAGCGCCGGCGACGCCGCGCCCGGCCGCAGTTCGCGTCCGTCCGGCATCACCAGGGTCTCGTGGCCGGCGCGGCGCTCGGCGCCCTTGGCCACGCCGATCAGCAGCACCCCGTCCACGCCCAGGTCGGCCAGCGCGCCGGTGGCCTGCGCCAGCTGGCCGGCGCCGCCATCGATCAGCAGCACGTCCGGCAGCACCACGTCGCCCTTGCCCTCGCCTTCGGCGGCGCGACGGAAGCGGCGCTCGATCGCCTGGCGCATCGCCGCGTAGTCGTCGCCCGGCTCGATGCCGCTGATGTTGTAGCGCCGGTACTGGCTGCGCACCGGGCCGCTGGCGTCGAACACCACGCAGGAGGCCACCGTGGCCTCGCCCATGGTGTGGCTGATGTCGAAGCATTCCACCCGCTTGACCGGCTCGGCCAGGCCGAGCATCTCGCGCAGCGCCTCGCTGCGCGCGTGCTGGGCGTTGCGGCTGGTCAGTTCGGTGACCAAGGTGGCCTGGGCGTTGCGGCTGGCCAGCTCCAGGTAGCCGGCGCGCTCGCCACGCACGTTCCACTTCAGCTGCACCTTGCGCTCGGCGGCCGAGCTCAGCGCCGCCTCGATCAGCTCGGCGTCTGGAATCTCGCGGTCCAGCAGCACCTCGCGTGGCGGCGCGTGCTCGACGTAGTACTGCGACACGAACGCACCCAGCACCTCGGCGGCACTGTCCTCGCCGTTGGTCTTGGGGAAGAACGCGCGGGTGCCGAGGTTGCGGCCGTCGCGGAACGCCAGCAGCAGCACGCAGGCGTTGGCGCCCTGGGTGGCGCAGGCCAGCACGTCGAGATCGGCGGCACGGCCGTCCACGTACTGCCGGCTCTGCATGCTGCGCAGCGAGCCCAGCAGATCGCGCAGGCGAGCGGCGCGTTCGAACTCCAGACGTTCGCTGGCGGCCTGCATCGCCTGCACCAATTCCTCGCCGAGCTGGTCGCTGCGCCCTTCCAGGAACAGCGTGGAGCGGCGCACCGCCTCGGCGTACTCGTCGGCCGCCACCAACGCCACGCACGGCGCGCTGCAACGGCCGATCTGGTACTGCAAACACGGCCGCGAGCGGTTGCGGAACACGCTGTCCTCGCAGCTGCGCAGCTTGAACAGCTTGTGCATCAGGTTCAGCGTCTCGCGCACCGCGGTGACGCCGGGATACGGCCCGAAATAGCGCCCGGGCACAGCGCGCGGGCCACGGTGCAGGGTGATCCGCGGCCACTCCTCGCGGGTCAGCAACACGTAGGGATAGCTCTTGTCGTCGCGCAGCGACACGTTGTAGCGCGGCGACAGCGACTTGATCAGTTGGTTTTCCAGCAGCAGCGCCTCGCCCTCGCTGCGGGTGACGGTGACGTCCATGCGCGCCACCTGCGCCAGCATGGCCATGGTCCGCGCATTCTTCGGCGAGCCGCTGAAGTAGCTGGACACGCGCTTGCGCAGTGCGCCGGCCTTGCCGACGTAGAGCAAGGTGTCGTCGGCGGCGTACATGCGGTAGACGCCGGGCGCAGTACTGAGGTTGGCGGCAAAGGCCTTGCCGTCGAACGGGGGCAATGCGGGGGTGCTCATTCGCCGATCGCGACGTCGTGCAGTTCGCCGCTGGCGATGTCGTAGCGCAGCACCGCATGCGCATCGGTCTCGGCGATCCACACCGTGCCGGCGCTCACCGCCAACCCGCCCGGGCCATGCAGGCGCCGCGGCAAGGCCGCGGTGGACAGTTCGCCGCCGCCCAGACGCAGGCTGCGCAGACTGCCGTTGCCGCTGTCGGCGATCCACAGCAGCGGCGCGTCCGGGCTCAGCGCGATCGCCTGCGGGAACTGCAGGCGGGCACGGCTGCGCGGCCCGTCCTCGTTGCCGAAATCCCACGGCCCCTGGCCGCCGAGCAGGGTCTGCACCAGGTCGCCGCGCAACTGCATCGAGCGCACCGCCGAGCCCAGCGCATCGCACACGTACAGCACCTGCTGCACCGCGGCCAGGCTGCACGGCTGCGCGAACGCGGCCAGGTGGCCGCTGCCGTCGCGCAGCTCCAGCGCGCCGGCACCGGCGCGCCAGCGCAGGCTGCGGCTGCCCAGATCGTAGCTCCAGATGCGGTTGTCGCCGGCCATCGCCAGGTGCACCTGGTTGTCGGCGATCACCACGTCCTGCGGATGGTTCAGCGGCGCCAGCAGCGGTTGCTCCACCGGGCCTTCGACCGGCTCGCCGGCGCGGCCGTTGCCGCACAGCGTGTCGACCTGGCCGGTGAGCAGGTTGATCCGGCGCAGCGCATGGTTACCGGTATCGGCCACGTACAGCACGCCGCGCTCCAGCGCCAGCCCGCGCGGGCGGTGGAACGCCGCCTCGCCGATCGCACCGTCGATGAAGTCCGCGGTGCCGATGCCGAACTGGCGCAGCACGCGGCCGCTGGTGCTGCATTCGAGGATGCGGTGATGGCCGCTGTCGGCGACGTACAGGCGATCCTCGGCCACCGCCAGGCCGGTCGGGAAGCGCAGCGGCAGGCGCGGCTCCGGCTGGGTCTCGCGGGCGTCGCGCAGGTCCTCGTCCAGCGGCAGCGGCTGCCCGGCGCAGAGCGCGTGCAGCGCCTTGTCCAGTTCCGCGCCGCCGATGCCGACCAGGCGCTCGCGTTCGACACCGCCGGCGTCGATCAGCACCAGGGTCGGCCAGGCCTGGACGCCGAAGCGCTGCCAGGCGGCCCAATCGGCATCGAGCAGGACCGGCGCGGACACGCCCTGGCTGCGCAGCAGCTTCAGCGCCCGCTGCGGCTCGCGCTCGCTGTCGAAGCGCGGCACTTGCACCACGATCACCTGCAGACGTCCGGGATTGCGCGCCTGCCACTGGCCGAGTTCGGCCAGGCGCTGCGCGCACCACACCGAGGCGGCATTGACGAAGGCCAGCACCAGCGCCCGCCCCTGCAGATCGCGCAGGCGGATCGGCTCGGCGTTGAGCCAGGCGCCGGACGCGGGGAGTTCCAGGGCGGCGATGGAATTCATCGGCCGATTATGCCGGAGCCGAGGTCGGCGGACAGTCGCGCCACGCTGCCGGCGGCGGCTTCGTCTACCAGTTGCCAGACCTGCTCGAACTGGGCGCTGCCGCCGGTGTACGGATCCGGAATCTCGCGGTGGCCGTGCACCC
>NZ_AQOI01000819.1:0-893 GCF_000364665.1 Xanthomonas sp. SHU 199 | reverse complement strand
CGTCATGGGCGGCGGCGCAGGCGACCGCGCGCCGGTCCGGCGGCTCGCCGCGATGCCAGTCGCCGGTGCCGGCCGAGTCGACCTCCACCACACTCGCCAGCGGCGAGCGCTGCAGGTGGTGGCGCGGCGCGCCCTCGGCCATCGGCGAACGGCAGATGTTGCCCAGGCACACCAGCAGCAGCTTCATGCCTGCCCCTGCAGGTAGGCCTCGGCGCGCGCCAGGTCCTCGGGCGTGTCCACGCCCGGCGGGAACGGCGCCGGCGACAACGCCACCGCGATGCGGAACCCGGCTTCCAGCACCCGCAACTGCTCCAGCGACTCGATCCGCTCCAGCGTGCCCGGCGGCATCGCCGCGAACCGGCGCAGGAAGCCGGCGCGATAGGCGTAGATGCCGATATGCCGCAGCCACGGGCCGGGCAGCGGCAACTGCGTCTGCGAGGCGGCGAAGGCGTCGCGGTGCCAGGGGATCGGTGCGCGGCTGAAGTACAGCGCATCACCGGCGGCGCTGCGCACCAGCTTGACCACGTTGGGATCGAACAGGTGCTCGGCCGCGTCCACCGGCGTGCCCAGGGTCGCCATCTCGGCGCCGCTGTCGGCCAGGGTCCGGGCCACCGCGACGATGCCGGCGACCGGTGCGAACGGCTCGTCGCCCTGCAGATTGACCACCAGGGTCGCATCGTCCCAGCCGGCGATGTCGGCGCACTCGGCCAGGCGGTCGGTGCCGGAGGCGTGGTCGGCAGAGGTATTGGCCACATGCACGCCGTCCAGGTCGGCCACGGCGGCGGCGATGCGGGCATCGTCGGCGGCTACCCACACCTGGGTGGCACCGGCGGCGAGGGCACGCCGCGCCGCGTGGCGGACCAGCGGCTCGCCGCCGAGCGCACGCAAGGGCT
>NZ_AQOI01000818.1:0-392 GCF_000364665.1 Xanthomonas sp. SHU 199 | reverse complement strand
GGGCTGCCGGGCAGCGGCCCGGGCGCCGGCAACGGCGCCAAGCCGCTGTTCGGTCCCGGCCCCGGTGCCGCGGCGGTGCAGGGCCTGCCGCTGCCCTCGGACCAGGCGTTCCAGTTCGAAGCCATCGTCGGCGACGGCAATACCCTGCTGCTGCGCTTCACCCCGGCGCCCGGCTATTACCTGTATCGCGACCGCACCGCGCTGGCGCTGGAGGGCGCGCCCGGCATCCGCACCGGCATGCCGCGCTGGCCCAAGGGCAGCTCGCACCAGGACGAACACTTCGGCAACGTGGTGGTGTACTTCGACCAGACCGAGGTCACCGTGCCGCTGCAGCGCCAGCGCGCCGACGCCACCGCCGCGACCCTGGTGGCGACCTTCCAGGGCTGCCAGAC
>NZ_AQOI01000817.1:0-2841 GCF_000364665.1 Xanthomonas sp. SHU 199 | reverse complement strand
CCAGCGCCGCGTCGCTGCGCGCGGTGTCCAGCGCGTCGGCCAGGCTCTGCACCGCGTCGCTGGCGTCGTCGGCGGTCTGCCCGTCGCCGGCGCCCAGGCGCGCAGCCTCGGCCAGCCGCCGTTGCTTCTGCTGCGCGCTTTGCAGGCGCTGCTGCAGTTGTTTCAGGTGGGTCGCCGCGGCCTGGGCGCGGGTGCGGGCGATGTCCAGGTCGACCGCGGCGGCGCGGTCGTCGCCGGCGACCAGCACGGCGCCTTTCTGCACCGCGTCGCCCTCGTGCACCGGTACCTCGCGCAGGGTCGCGGCGACCGGCAGGCCGAGCTTGAGCACGCCGCCTTCCACATCGATGCGGCCGCGCGCCACCGCCAGGTAGGCCGGGGTGGCGGCCGGCGCCGGGGCCGGCGTGCGGTCCGAGGGCGCGCATGCGGCCAGCAGCAGGCTCAGCAGGGGCGCGGCGGCGAACGCTTTCATGGTGCGGGATTCCGTGAGGGCAGGGGCGAGGGCGGCGCGTTGACGCGGCGGTCGTCGAGGATGCGGCCGTCCTCCATCGACAGCACGCGGTCGGCATGGCGGATCAGGCGCGGGTCGTGGCTCACGCACAGCACCATGGTGTTGTGGCGGCGCGCGATGCGGTGCAGCAGGTCGATCACGATCTGGCCGTTGCCGGCGTCCAGCGCGCTGGTGGGTTCGTCGGCAAACAGCAGCGCCGGGTGCTTGGCCAGCGCGCGGGCGATCGCCACGCGCTGCTTCTCGCCGCCGGACAGTTCGGCCGGGCGCAGGTGCTGGCGGTGGGCGATGCCGACCTCGGCGAGCGCCTCCTCCGCACGGCTGCGCACTTCGGCCGGGGCCAGGCCCATGTACTGCAGCGGCAGCCGCACCTGGTCCAGCGCGCACAGCGCCGGGAACAGGTTGAAGCCCTGGAAGATGAAGCCGGTGTGGCGCAGGCGGAACTGCTCCAGTGCGGTGGCGCCGAGCGCGCCCAGCTCCTCGCCCAGCGCCAGCACCCGGCCGGCGTCGGCGCGCTGCAGGCCGCTGAGGATCGACAGCAGGGTGCTCTTGCCGCAGCCCGACGGGCCGGAGATCAGGGTCAGCTCGCCCGGCCACACCTGCAGTTCCACGTCGCGCAGCACCGGCGTGCGCAGACTGCCGGAGACGAAGCTCTTGCACAGTCCGCTGCCGCTGAGGGTGGCGGCGGCCGGATGCAGCGCGGCGGGGGCGACGATGCGGCTCATCGCAGCAGCAACGCCGGATCGGCGCGGCGCAGGCCGCGCAGCGCGGCCAGGGCCGAGACCACGGTCAGCAGCATCACCGCACACACGCACAGGCCCCAGCCGCTGGCGTTGAACGCCACCGGCACGTCGTGCGCGCGGGCCAGCGCGACCAGCGCCGCGCCCAGCGCGCTGGCGCCGATCAGGCCCAGCGCTCCGACCCAGGCGGCCTGTTCCAGCACCACCCAGCGTAGGTTGCGCATGCTCACGCCCAACGCGTTGAGCGTGGCGTACTCGCGCGCGGCGCCGAGCACGGTGCCGAGCAGGGTCTGACTGGTGATGGCCACGCCGACCAGCAGCACGATGCCGCCGAGGAACAGCACGCCGGAGCCGGCGCCGGTGTCGAACATCCAGAACAGGATGCTGCGCCGGGCGAAATCGTCGGCGCTCCAGGCTTCCACGCGCGGCCGCGTGACCGCGCTGTCGATCGCCTGCGCCACCGCCTGCGGGTCGGCGCCGGGGCGCAGCCTGGCCACCATGTAGGTCGGCCAGTCCGGATGCGCAGTGTCGCTGTTGAGCGCGCGCGCGGTGTCCAGCGAGGCGAGCACGTTGACCCCGCCGAGCGCGCGCAGGCCGCGGCCGACCCCGATCACCCGTACGCGATGACCATTGATGCGCGCGCTGCTGCCGACGCCGACACCGAGCTTGTCCAGTTCCGCGCGGTCCACCACCACGGTGTCCGGTTCGCGCAGCGCCGCGCGCAGGGCGGGGCTGAGCAGACGGGAGAACATCAGCCCGCCGTCGCGGGTGTCGATGCCGGAGATGTAGACCGACACCGCACCGGTGTCGCCGGGGCCGCGCCAGTCGCCGTCGAACCAGATGAACGGCTCGACCTGCGCCACCCGCGGGTCCAGGTACAGCGGCGCGGCCGCGTCCGGATCGATGGCGCGGCCCTGGTCCACGCTCTGCGTGCCGGGATAGCCCAGCCACAGGTCGGCGTCGGAGCCGGACACATAGACGCTGGCGCTGCCGAAGATGCCCAGCACCAGTGCGGTCTGCAGCAGCAGCAACAGGCTGGCGAAGCCCACCGACACCACCACCGGCAGGAAGCGGCGCCACTCGTAGCGCAGGGTCTGGCGGGCCAGCGCGACCATCAGGGCTGCGCGCCTTCGTGGTTGCTGACGGCGCCTGTGCCGGGGATCGGCGCAGTGGCGCTGCCCAGTGCGGTGTGCAGGGCGACGTAGGCCAGGTCGCGCTGGCGCTGCGCTTCCAGCAGTTCCAGGGCAGCCTGGTCGCGCGCGGCCTGCTGCGTGGCCACGTCCAGGTCGCTGCCCAAGCCCAGCCGCCGGCGCTGCTGCGCGACCTCGCTGGCCTGCTGCTGTGCCTGCAGCACCTGCTGCTGGGTCTCGACGTTGCGCCGCTGCTGTTCCAGTGCGGTCAGCGCGTCCTCGACCTCGTTGACTGCCTCCAGCACGGTCTGCCGGTAGGCCAGGGTGGCCGCTTCCAGTAAGTCGCCGCGCGCCTTGGCCTTGGCATGGCGGATGCCCCAGTCGAACAGCGGAATGTCGATCACCGGGCCGAACGAGGCGATGCCGTGGGTGGCGGTGCGGCGATGGCTCAGCAGGGTGGTCGACC
>NZ_AQOI01000816.1:0-25411 GCF_000364665.1 Xanthomonas sp. SHU 199 | reverse complement strand
AGCCCTGCGGCTGCGGCGCATCGCGCAGGTCGAAGCGCAGGCGGCCGCCCTGGCGCAACTGCGCCCAATCCAGCCACACCGGCGCGTGTGCGCGGCCATCCAGCGACACGCCACCGACGTAGCGCAGCTTGCCGTCCCCGGCCTGCGGCGCGTCGATGCGCAGCGTGCGGCCAGCGCCCACGTCCAGCTCGACGCGCGAGAAGCGCGGCGCGTGCAGCAGGAACTGTCCGGTGCCGGGCACCGCCGGATACAGGCCCATCACGCTGAAGAGGTACCACGCCGACATCGTGCCCAGGTCGTCGTTGCCGGTCACGCCGTTGGGCGCGTTGGTGAACAGCGTCTGCGCCGCATGCAGCACGGTGCTGGTCTTCCACGGCTGGCCGATCAGCGTGTACATCCACGGCGCATGCAGGTCCGGTTCGTTATTGGGGTTGTAGCGGAACTGGCTGTAGTAGCTGTACGGCCCCATCACCCATTCCTTGCGCGCCGCGCCGGCCGGGTCGGCCAGCAACGCGTCGTAGGCGAAGAAGGTATCCAGTCGCCGCGCGGTCTGCTCCGGCCCGTGCATCGCCTCCACCAGGCCCGGCACGTCCTGCTGCGCCAGCCACTGGTATTGCCAGGCCGTGCCTTCGTGGAAACCGTGCTGCGAACGCGGATCGTAGTGACCGTCCGCCGGCGTGTACCACGCCCCATCCTCGGTGCGCGGCCGCGGGAAACCGGTGAAGCCGGTCTGCGTATCGCGCACCGATGGATCCCAGATCGAACGCCAGTTGCGCCCACGCCGATTCAGCACCGCCGCGTCCTCAGCATGCCCCAGCGCACCGGCCATGGTCGACAGCGCGCAATCGGCCAGCGCGTACTCCAGCGTCGCCGAGCCGCCGTGGTGCGGGTCGACATCCATGCCCTTGGACGGAAACGCGCGGTCGTACTGCACGAAGCCCTGCGCCAGGTAGCTGGCATTGCCGGAACGCCCCGCGTGCCGCGAGTTCATCGGCGGCATCTCGAACGCATTGCGGCGCAGCGCGGCATAGGCTTCCGCCTCGCGCCCCTGCAGCGCGCCGAAGCGCCACAGGTCGACCAGGAACGGCGTGACCGGATCGCCGGTCATCACGTTGGTCTCGAAGTTGGCATAGCCCCAGCGCGGCAGCCAACCGCCTTGTGCATTGATCGCCAGGATCGAGCGGCCGATGTCGGCGGCGCGCTGCGGACGCAACAACGCCAGCAACTGGTTCTGCGCACGATAGGTGTCCCACAACGAGAAGAACTCGTGGTAGGTCCAGCCGTCGGCGTGGTGGATGCCGTCGTCGTAGCCGCGGTAACGGCCATCGGCGTCGCTGCCGGTCAGCGGCTGCAGCAGCGCGTGGTAGAGCGCGGTGTAGAACACCACGCGGTCGTCGCCGCTGGCGCCCTGCACGCGCACGCTGGCCAGTTCCTTGTCCCAGGCCTGCTGCGCGCGGGCGCGCATCGCATCGAAGCCGAGCAGGCGGCCATTGGCCATGCCCTCACTGCGCAGGTTGTTGCGCGCGCCCTCGGCGTCCACGTGCGAGATCGCCGAGATGGCGGTGACCGCGCGGCCCTTGCTCAGATCGAAGGTGAGCCACGCGCCGCTGGGCTTGCCCTCGCCCTCCATGCCATGGCGCGAGCCCGGCACGCCGCCGGCCTCGCCCCAGGTGCCGAAGGCCTTGAACGGGCGATCGAACTCCAGGCGGAACCAGGTGGTGTACTGGTGGCCGCCGCAGAAGCTCTGCGTCACCAGCTTGCCTTCCACGACGCGGTCGCCGACCACGTTCAGGGTGCTGCCGGTGACCATATGGCGGGCGTTGGCCTGGCCGATATTGACCAGCACGTGGCCCTCGCCCGAGGTGGAAAAGGTGTAGCGCTCGGCCGCAGCGCGGGTCAGTGCGGTCGCTTCGGCGTCGATGCCGCCGTAATCGGTCAGCCGCACCTTGTAGTAGCCGGCCTGGCCGCGCTCGCCGTCGTGCTGGTAGCGCGCGCCATAGCGGGTGTGGTCGAACGCCTTCGGGTCGCCCGTATCGAACGCGCCGCCGGGACCGATGCGCCCGGTGACCGGCAGCACCGAGACCTGCCCGCCCTGCTCCCAGCAGCCGGCGCCGGACAGGAAGGAATGGCCGAAGCCGCGGATCTGCGGATCGTCGTAGCGCCAGCCGGCGTAGTGCGCGCCGATCGGGCTGACCTGGATCATGCCGAACGGAGCCGACGCACCGGGGAAGGTGTTGCCGTCGTCCTTGCTGCCGATGAAGGTGTTGACCTCGGCACTGAGCCGGGGCGCGGCGGCCAGTGCCGGCGTCACCAGCAGCAAGGACAGGGCGAACGTGCGCAGCAGGGAGGGCAGCGGGGAAGACGTCATGCGATGGATCCTGTAGTGGACGACCGCGGCAAGCGCGACGGCGCGGTCGTGGACGGCGAAAACGGCGGCCCGGCCGTCGCCGGACCGTCGCGCCCATGCCGACCGCCGCGCGGCGGACATGGGCACGACAGGCTGCAGCCTAGAACTTGTAGGTCAGCCCCAGGTACGCCAGCCGCCCGGCGTAACCGCCGGTGTAGAAGCGCGCCCGGGTGTCGTCGCCCAGATGCTGGCGCGACTCCTGCTTGGTCAAATTCAGCACCGACGCGGTGAGGCTGAGCGCCGGGGTGATGTTGTACGCCGCATTCAGATCGATCTGGTAGTACGGTTCCTCGTAGACGTTCAAGCCGTTGACCAGGCCCTGCACCAGCTCGCCGCGACGGTTGTACGAGGCGCGCAGCAGCAGCCGGTCGGTCTCGTAGAACACGGTGAGGTTGGTCTGGTTCTTGGCACTGCCCGGCATCGACGTCTTGCCGACCTCGGTGCCGTCCTCCAGCCGCACCGCGGCCTTGCTGGCATCGTTGTAGGTGTAGTTGAACTGCACACCGAGGCCGGAGGGCAGCGTGTGCTGCGCGTACAGCTCCACGCCCTGCGACACCGCGTCCTGGCCGCCGGCCTTGGTGCTGTAGTTCTGCACCGTAACCGTCTGGCCGTTGATCAGCATGTTGACGTCGCTGATCACATCGACCGAGAAGTTCTCCACGTTCTTGCGGAACAGCCCCACGCCCGCCACCGAGCCCGGCTGGAAGTACCACTCCAGCCCCAGGTCGAACTGGTTGGCCTTGTACGGCTCCAGCTTCTTGTTGCTGCCCGAGCCGTACCAGCCCTGCTCGCTGGCACCGCCGGTCAGGCGCCGGTCGGCCACGTATTCCGGGCTGTAGTACTCCAGGCTGCCGGGCGCGGCGATGGCGTTGTAGCTGGGCCGCGCGATCACCTTCGACGCCGCCGCGCGCAGCAGCAGGTTCTCGGTCAGGTCGTAGGCCAGGTTGAAGCTGGGCAGCACGTCGGTGTACTTGCGGTCCAGCGCACTGACCACGAACGACTCGGTGCGCTGCTCGGTGTCGGAAAGCCGCCAATAGCCTTCGGTGCCGCAGTAGGTATCGGCTGGCGCGCCCGCGGGCATGGCCGCGCCCTGCTGACAGGCCAGCGGATTGCCGTCGGCACCATCGAAGAAATAATCGTTATAGGCGGTCACCTTGTCGGTGGAATCGGCATGCTGACCGGTGCGCGCCACCCGCACGCCGACGTTGCCGCGCAGGCGCTCGGTGTGGAAGTTGAGCTGCAGGTAGGTCGAATAGATCTTCTCGTCGACGTTGTAGACGAAGTTGTCTTCGTTACGGGTCTGCATCGCGCCGTAGGTCTGGTTCAAGTAGCCGATGTAGCCGGGGAAGTTGATCGCCGGGAACGCGCTGGACTTTACCCCGCCGGCCAGGTTGTCCAGCGAGAACAGCAGGTCCGGCGAGAACTGCGTGGCCAGCGCATTGCAGCGCCCGTTCCAGTAGCGGTTGTTGTAGTCGCTCGGGTCGGTGCCCGGGCACACCCAGTAGTTGTTGCCGGTGTTGCGGTGGATGCCGCCGTCGCGGCGCTTGAGGCCGAACTGCAGCGAGTCGAAGAACTCGCCGTCCATGTGCCAGGTGGTATCGATCTGCGCGTACTGCTGCTGGTTGGTGTTGCGGGTCCAGGACGAACCGGTCGAACCCAGGTCGACCTGCAGGATGCCGTCGCGCAGGTTCTGCATCAGCTCCGGCGAGAAGGTCATGGTCGGCGTGCCAGTCAGGTCCCAGGCGCTGGCGAAGTTGCCGTTGGTCCAACTGCCGTCGGCGTTCTGCCGGCGCGGCTTGATCGGCAGCGAGAACTGCAGCTCCGGGCCGCCCTTGGCCCAGGTGCGGCCGGCCTTGAACGACACGTCCACCTTCTCGCCGCGCCACTCGCCGCCCAGGTCCACCGTCTGCGACAGCGACTTCTCGATGTTGTAGCTGCCGGTGATCTGCGGCGTGGGCACCGTGCAGTCGTCCGAGCCCCAGCCGCCTGGGGGCAGGCCGGCGGCGGCGGCCTGTGCTTCGCTGCAGTAGTAGGCCTTGCCCGGATGCAGGCTGTAGTTGGCGCCGGTGACGATGGTGCCGCTGGGATCGAACTGCAGCCCGTCGAGCAGGCGGCCGCCGCGCCAGTTGCCGTCGCCGTAGTAGCGGGCGATGTTCCACTCGGGGATCTTGACCGTGTTGGTCTGCGAGTTCTGCGACAGATCGAAGCGGAAGTAGTTCGCGGTCAGGGTCAGGTCGTCGGTGGGCTTGAACTGGAAGGTCAGCTGGCCGCCCTTGCGCTCGCGTTCCTCCTGCTTGACGTCCAGGCTGACCGCGGTCGGCATCATGAAGCGGGTGTAGTACTTGCCGTTCTGGTCCCAGAAGCCGGTGCCACCCCACCAGTTGGCGTTGAAGTCCGACGGATTGCCGTTGACGTCGACCGCCGGGCCGCCTTCGTCGCGGCCGTACCACTGCCAGCTCTCGGTGCTGGCGTTGAGCGTGCGCGCAGTGCGCTTTTGCTGCGTGTAGCCGACGAACACGCCGAAGCGGTTGTCCTGGTCGTGCCACGAGTACGAGCCGGAGAACTGGCCGTCGGTCTTCTTGCTGCTGTCCGACCACACGCCCTCGGCGGAGACGAAGCCGGAATTGGGCTCCAGTTCCAGCGGGCGCCGCGTCTGCAGGATCACCGTACCGCCGATGCCGCCTTCGTCGATGCGCGCTTCCGGCGTCTTGTACAACTCGGCGCTGCCGAGCAGGTTCGACGGCAGCAGCGTGTAGTTGAACGAGCGCGTCGGGTCGCCATTGGACTCGGCGGTGGCGATGTAGTTGCCGTTCAATTCGGTCAGCACCAGCTCCGAGGACAGGCCGCGCACGCTGACGTTCTTGCCTTCGCCGCCGTCGCGGGTGATGACCACGCCGGGCACGCGCTGCAGCGCATCGGCCACGTTCTTGTCGGGGAACTTGCCCACGTCCTCGGCGGTGATCACGTCGACCACGGCGTTGGCGTTGCGCTTCTGCTCCAGGCTCTTCTCGATCGCGTAGCGGTAGCCGGTCACCGTCACCGCGTCCAGGTCGGTGGCCTTGACCTCGGCCTGACCCGTGGGCGTCGGCGTGCCGTCGGCCTGCTGGGCGAAGGCGGTGGTGGAGGCGGCCGTCGCGAACAAGGCGATGGCGATGCCGGCGGACAGCGTGCTGCGGTTGCGTGCGGATGGCATGCAGTTCATTTCAATCATCCTCTCCCAAAGATTGATCGGCTGCGGCGGGTTTCTATCGATCCAAGGATCGGGCGAGAACACCGCGCGGTGTGACACGAAAACTCTCCGGCGCCCTTGCGGCAAGCCGGCTTCCCTACGTCTCCCTCCCCCTTCTGCGCAGATACGATTGGATCGTTCTAATGCAGTGGAAAACTAAGTATCACAGCCCATGCAGCAGCGCATGCTGCCGCGCAACAGGCCTAGTACGGCGTACGACGTCCGCCAGGCGCGGCAGGCAGGCCGCGCTCACCGCGTTCGCACGCGGTCACGGCATGGCCTGCCGCGTCACCGGCTGCAGCAATTCGATCTCGGCCAGCGCCACGTCCTTGCCCGCCTCCAGGCGCAGGCGGTACGCGCTGTACGCGCCGGGCTTGGCGATGCGGAACGGCCGCAATTGCCGCGCCCAGGCGAATGCCTGCGCGCGTCGCTGGTCCAGCGTGGTCCACGCGCCGTCTCCGTTGCGCCCTTCCAGCGTCCACGCCAAGCCGGACATGGCGGCAGTGCCGCTGGTCAGCGTGTAGTGGGTGGCGCGCTGCGGCGCTGCGAAACGCAAGTCGACACTGGCACCGACCGGCAGCCGCAGCGCCGTCGTCGCATCGTCGTCGACCAGGGCGGCGGCCTTGGGCTGCCCTTCCAGCGACACCGCCACGGCCTGCGACGCCACATCCTCCAGCCCGCGCGGCGCGCTGCCCGGCGGCGTCAGCGACGGCGGCAGCGCATCCGCACCGCTGCCCCAGCGCGAGGGCGTCGCGCCCATCACGAACTCCAGCGTGGCGCCGTCGGCGATGTCCTGGTGGCGCAGCCAGGCGGTGTTCCACGGCTTGCCGTTGAGCGTGAGCGACTGCACGTACACGTTGCGTGCACTGTTGTTGCGCGCGATCACCACCAGCTTGCGACCGTTGCCGAGCTCGACCTCCGCGCGCGGAAACGCCGGCGAGCCGATCACGTACTCCGGCGCGCCCATCCGCAGCGGATACAGCCCGAGCATGGCGAACAGGTACCACGCCGACATCTCGCCGTTATCCTCGTCGCCCGGATAGCCCTGGCCGATCTCGCTGCCCAGGTACAGCCGACGCAGCACCTCGCGGGTGAGGCGTTGGGTCTTCCACGGCTGCCCCGCCGCCACGTACATCCACGGCAGATGGTGCGAGGGCTGGTTGCTGTGCGCGTACATGCCCATGCGCACGTCGCGCGCCTCGGTCATCTCGTGGATGACGCCGCGATAGCTGCCGGCGAAGCGCTTGTCCGCGGCCTCCGGCGTGGCGAAGAGTTCGTCCAGCCGCGCCGCCATGGCGTCCTCGCCGCCCAGCAACCCGGCCAGGCCGGCCGCGTCGTGCGGCGTGGTGAAGGCGAAGGTCCAGGCATTGGCCTCGGTGTAGTCGCCACCCCATACGCGCGGATCGAACTTCGACGCAGGCGTACTCCACTGGCCAGCCGGCGTACGCCCACGGAAGAAACGCGTGGCCGGGTCGAACAGATACACATAATCGGTGGCACGCGCCCGGAAGTACTCGGCTTCCTCGCGGTAGCGCTGCGCCTGCTGCGGCTCCTGTTCCTGTTCCGCCAGCGCCTGCGCCATCTGCGCCAGGCCGAAATCGTTGAGTGCGCCCTCCAGCGTCCACGACAGCCCTTCGTGCACATCGTTGGCGGCGTAGCCGCGGTACATCGAGCGGGCCAGGCCCTTGCGGCCCACATTCGACACCGGCGGCACCACCGTCGCGTTGCGCAGCGCCGCCGCATAGGCCTCGTGCGGATCGAACCCGCGCACGCCCTTCAGCCAGGCATCGGCGAAGGCCACATCGGAACTGGTGCCGACCATCAGATCCGCATAGCCCGGCGAGGACCAGCGCGCCACCCAGCCGCCGTCGCGGTACTGCTGCAGGAAGCCATCGATCATTGCCCCGGCCTGCTCCGGCGCGAACAGCGCATACGCCGGCCAACTGGTGCGGAAGGTGTCCCAGAAGCCGTTGTTGACGTAGACCTTGCCCGGCAGGATCGGCGCCGCGGTGCGCTCGGCATCGCCGCCGGTGTTGTCCTTGGACCAACTGTTCTGGTCGGCATGCCGCCAATCCGGATGCACCGCGTCGCCGAGGTTCTCGTGGGCGACGTTGGGATACAGGAACAGCCGATACAGATTGGAGTACACCGTGACCCGCTGGTCGTGGCTGGCGCCTTGCACCTGTACCCGGCCCAGCACCGTGTCCCACGCATCCTGCGCACGCGACTGCACCAGCTCGAACCCGGCGTCGCCGATCTCCTGCTGCAGACTGCGCTGCGCCTGCTCCACCGAGATCAGCGAGGTGGCGATGCGCATCACCACCGTGCGGTCCGCGCCCGGCGCGAACTTCACATAGCCGGTCGGCCGGCCCGTGGCGATCTTGCCGCTGGCCGTCCACGGACGGTCGAAGCGCGCATACACGAACAAGCGCGTGGCGCCATTGGATAGCCCGCTGCGTGTATCGGAAAACCCGCGCAGCGTCTGCGTCGCCGCATCCAGGGTCAGCCCGCCGCGCGCATCCACATTGTCGAACAGCAGATTGGCATCGCCGCCCTCGGGAAAGCGGAAGCGGAAGATCGCCGCCCGCTCGCTCGGCGCCAACTCGGCGCGGATGCCGTTGTCGAAGTCCACCCGGTACAGATGCGGGCGCGCCTCCTCGTGGTCGTGGCTGAAGGACAACGCGCGCTTGGCGCGGTCCGCCTCCGGCACCCCGCGCGTGGACGACGGCATCACCTGGAACGTCTGGCGATCGCCCATCCACGGGCTGGGCTCGTGACTGATCGACAGCGCCTGCAGCCGCGGCCGGTTGTCGTCGCCGTTCTGTTCGTTCCAGCGGTACAGCCAGCTCAGCGTCCCCGCATCGGTCGCCGGCACCCAGAAATTGAAGCCATGCGGCATGGCCGTGGCCGGGATGTTGTTGCCGCGCGAGAACGTGCCGTTGGACTGCGTGCCGCGCGTGGTCACCACCTCGTCGCTGGGCCGGCGCGCCGCCTGCGGCGCTGGTTCGCGTCGCACCGCGACATCGTCGATCCAGCCCGACGCCACCTTGCCGGCGCCGGGCTGCACCTGCAGCTCGATCGCGCGGATGCGCTTGCCGCGCAAGGCCGCCACCTCACCCAGCCGCACCTGCTTGAACGCCCACTGCTGCGGATACAGCGTCTTCGACGCCGCCTGCCCCGCCGCACTGACCGGCGCACCGTGCTGATCCTCCACGCCCAACTCGGACAAGCGGCGCCCATCGTCGAACAGCAGATCCACCGTTACGCCGGTCGACGCCACCGTCTCGCCGTCGACGATCTCCGGCAGCACCATCCACGACAGCGTCGTGTCCGGCTCCACCGGCAGATCGACCGCAAACAGCTGTGCGTGCCCGGCCGCAGTAGCGCGATAGTGCAGCGCATGCAGCCCGGTGTAGCCCATGCCGGCCTTGGCCGCGTAGGGCAGTTCCGGGCCATTGCCGATGGTGACTCGGACGCCTGCTTTTTCGGACTGCGTGGCCGACGCAGGCGCAGGGTCGCCACGCTCGAACGAGGACGCAAAATCGGCATCGGCCGCGCGTGCCGCGCCAGTTCCCGCGCACAGCAACGCCGAGGCAACGAGCGACGCCACCCACCTGCAAGACGATTCGGACAGGTGCGCGAAACGCAGACGGATTGGCATGACAGACTCCCCAAACTCTCTCGGTCGGTTGTGCCGCGACGTGTGGCGTCACGCACCTCGGTGGCTACGGCGCGCAGCTAAGGCACGCAACGTGGACCGGATCGACCCGATGAATCGCAGCTCAAGTCGGCATCCGACACCGCTTCACGACCGCAGCTGCATGCGGACACAAGAGCAGGCCTCAGCAAACGCGTAGCACGCGATCCCTACCCGCCGTCTTCCCCCGATGCGCTGCATCAACGGCTTTGGATCGATCCAACTGAACTAGAAGTAACACGCCTTTTGATGAGTTGCATGCTGCTGCGCAACAGTTCGCCTGCGGATCGACACGCGATCCAGCTTCGATCGCGTTACGTTGAATACGAAGAGAGATGACGCTGAACGTCCCGCGACGAGGGGCGATCGAAGGCGATAGAGCGCCCTGCCTGACTGACGATCAACGGCTACACTGGCAAGCGCTGGATCGCTCCACACACAGGGGTTTCAAATGAAAATGGCCACACTCGCACTTTTGACTGGACTGCTGGCCACGTCGAGCGCATTTGCCGACACAACACGCTGCTCGACGGACTCGTACGGCAACACCACGTGCCGGGGCGACGACGGAAGCGTGACGCGCACCAGCAAAGACTCATACGGCAACACCACAACCCGTGACGACCAGGGCAACGTGATTCGCTGCTCCTCGGACTCGTACGGCAACAAGACCTGCCGGGGCGACGACGGAAGCGTGACGCGCAGCAGCACGGACTCCTACGGCAATACCACGACCCGTAGCGATTAGGGCGACGTGGTTCGCGGCATGGCGGACTCCTTCGGCAACACGACGTATCGCGACGACAAGGGCAGCGCAACGCGCTGCAGTACCAACAGCTTTGGCGTTGAGACTTGCCGATAGGCGGTCCAACATGACATTCAAGCCGACGCCGCTTCGCGGCGCGGCTTCGCCCTTGCGCCACGCTGCTACGCGGATCACGACGGCCCCGCTTTAGCTAGCAGGCATCCCTTCAAGCGCGAGCGCCGCCTGTTCGATCCCACCCAGGATCGCATCCACCACGCGTGGCGAAATGTCTTGCGGCAGGTCCGCCCGCACCTCGGCGATGGCGGCAGGCGTGCGCGCCAGGATCTCCTCGATGATCGGCTCAGCCGACGGCGCATAACCCACTTTCTGCGCCGTACTGCTGAAATGCCGCCGCTGGATGCTGTGCATCGCGTAATGCTTGTTCTTGCCGAGCAACGCCATGGCAAGTTTGATGCCGTACAACGAGCATTGATCCGCACCCTCGCCCGACGCCTGATAGGTCGACATCACCCACACACAACCAATAGAGTTCAAGTAAATGATATTCAGATAGAACCATCATCGCCGGCTAGCCCTTGCGTTGCTTGACGTTGGGTGTTTCGTGCCGCGGCAAGCGGGGACAATGGCGCGATTCGCCTCAGGCACAATAACCGCACTTTCTGCGGTGATTGGGGTGATCAATCAGTTGAATCGGTACAGCAGCTGTGTCGATGAGGCATCCCTGCGGTTGGGCACCTACTCTTATGCGAATCCAGAGAGCAGCCGCGCGGCTGGCTAGCTGCTAGATTCGCAGCCACTGTGATTGCTGACTCGAAAGCCGGAAAGAAAAAAGCCCCCACATTGCTGCGGAGGCCTTATGACAAGTAGGGCGACTATTCACACATTCTGCCTACCGCCAGCAGCGTTTCACATCCTGTAAACCTCAGCTGTTAAGCAACACAGCCACCTACCCTCCCTATCCTTCCTTGGTAACGCAGCAGCTAAGCTACCGAGAGGACCAGCGTTTTACCCATCGCACTAAACGCTTCAGCAATGGTATCGATCTTAGTAGAATGGTGCAGATCAACGATTCTGGTAACTACTTGGGGGGAGGTCTGAAGCCTCTTCGCCAAGGTTGCTGGTGTGACTTTCTCACGCAACATTTCGTTAAGAAGAAGAATTTTTGCCGCCATACTGGTGGAAAGCGGCACCTCTTCCTCGCCCTTTTTAGCCTTTGAAGGCATCGGTACTTCTCTACGATCTTGGAAATAGAAATCCATAGCACTGGTAAGGGCATCACTTGCCAATTCTAGCGCCTCTTCTCTACTACCGCCTTCCGTCAGTGCCTCAGGGATATCCCTGAAAGATACGACGTACCCTGCACCAACCTTAGTGAGGCGGGCGGGATAACTAAACATGATGTAAACCTCTTTGCATCTTTTGTGGGATTCAGGTATCAACAATTCTATCGAGGGTCGTTGCAAACAAAGAAAACTTTCACATGAAACATCTCACCTTACACATGACAATCAGGCCGCCCGAGGGCGGCCATCACCATGCAAGCTAAACGCATTACTTCACGTTTAACTGCTTACGGATCAACTCAACGAGAAGATCCGAAATCTCCTTATGGCGAGGAAGAGTTGTCTGCTTGCCATTAAGGTACACTTTTATGTGCTTTCCACCTTGCTTGAAGGTAGCGCCCGCCGCCGCCAGCTGCCGCTTAAACTGTGCTGTTTTCAATGCTCTTGCCTCTATTCATACTTTTATCGTAGTCGCATAGGACCCTCCTAGGCGCGGGGACGTCCCCCGCAAGACACATAGTAAACGTTTTTGCTTACTTGTCAACACTTTTGTTTATCACCAAATCCAGCGCAACTTCCCTGATGCGACTGACGATAGATCCCCGGACACTTAGCCCCCGACAGGTCAGTCGGCGGTAGCCATGGCGTCTTTAATCAAATCCTTCTCGAAAGACGAAGTGCCACGGGCTGTAAACTTGCTGCTGGCCCTGAGATAACTGCGGTAAAGATGGTTCTAACGCAGGTTTTTCCTATGGCCTTTGATGCACATGACCCCAATGGATTCGCACCGTTTGCGTGATTGACAAGCACCATCGGATTAGGCAAGAGCACCATCTATCGCGGCGTACGGGAAAGTCGTTTCGGCGCCCGTGAAGGTCGGCCGCAAAATCCTGTGGTCGGTGTCGCGCCTTCAAGCATGGGTCAGGCGAACAATCAGTAGAGAGATGGCGAACCCAGCACGCAAGAAGTAGGCACGGAATAGGCACAAGTCAGTGACCACCGGAGCTTACGACAACGGTAATCACAATTTTATGGTGGGCCCACCAGGATTCGAACCTGGAACCAAAGGATTATGAGTCCTCTGCTCTAACCGTTGAGCTATAGGCCCGGATGCGTCCGGAGCAGGCGGGCGATGCGTCGGCCGCCGGCTTGGCGCCTCTGGCGTGCATGCAAAGGAAGGCGCCGAGGCGGGCGTGAGTTTACCGGTCGGGGTGGTGGGCTGTCTGCCCGGGGCGGTAGACGGGGCCGAGAATTGCTCTCGGCCTGTGGCCTCAGCGAACTGAACGCCAAGGACTGCACCTGATCGGTGCGCATCCTTGGCATCTGGTGTGGTTGCGGCTCAGGGGCTGACAGTCAATCGGGAAAGCGTCGGGACTGAAGTCCCTCCCACAACAGCCGGCTTCTTCCGGCCAGCCGGCTCTTTCCGCGCTCTAGCCACGGCCCCTTCGCTTTCTCGCCCTACTCGCCCTACTCCTCCACCCCCAGCACCAGCACCGCCAGCGGCGGGATGGTCAACGCCAGCGACGCCGGATGCCCATGCGCGCCGACGTTCTCGGCGCGCACGCTGCCGCCGTTGCCGGTGTTGCTGCCGCCGTAGATCTCGCTGTCGGAGTTCAACAGTTCGCGCCAGCGGCCGCCGCGGGGGACGCCGATGCGGTAGCAGTGGTGCACCTGCGGGGTGAGGTTGGCCACCACCAGCAGCGGTGCGTCGCCGCTGCGGGCCTTGCGCAGGTAGGCGAACAGGCTGTTGCCGGCGTCGTCGCCGATGACCCAGGCGAAACCTTCCGGCTCATCGTCGCGGGCGTGCAGGGCGGGGTGCTCGGCGTAGAGGCGGTTGAGGTCGCGAACCAGGCGCTGGATACCGCGATGGTTGGGCTGGTCGAGCAGGTGCCAGGGCAGCGCGGCGTCGTGGTTCCACTCGGTGGGCTGGGCGATTTCGCAGCCCATGAACAGTAGCTTGCGCCCGGGGTGGGTGTACATGTAGCCG
Organism: Xanthomonas sp. SHU 199; assembly: GCF_000364665.1. Classification (NCBI taxonomy): domain Bacteria; kingdom Pseudomonadati; phylum Pseudomonadota; class Gammaproteobacteria; order Lysobacterales; family Lysobacteraceae; genus Xanthomonas; species Xanthomonas sp. SHU 199. The sequence goes on along the minus strand of NZ_AQOI01000816.1, from coordinate 12,042 downwards.
AGGTAGGCGCGCAGGTTGGCGAAGCGCTGCCAGTCGTCGCCGGGCATGCGGCCAAGCAGGGAGCGCTTGCCGTGCACCACTTCGTCGTGGGAGATGGGCAGCATGAAACGCTCGGAATACGCGTAGACCATGCTGAAGGTCATCTCGCCGTGGTGGTAGCGGCGGTAGATCGGGTCCAGTTCGATGTAGTGCAGGCTGTCGTGCATCCAGCCCATGTTCCACTTGTAATCGAAGCCGAGGCCGCCGTGGGCGAGGTCGGCGGTGACGCCGGGCCAGGCGGTGGATTCTTCGGCGATGGTCATGGCGCCGGGCGCCTGCTCAGCCACCACCTGGTTGAGCCGGCGCAGGAAGGCGATGCTTTCGTAGTTCTCGCGGCCGCCGTGGATGTTGGGCACCCATTCGCCGGCGTTGCGGCTGTAGTCGCGGTAGAGCATGGAGGCGACGGCGTCCACGCGCAGGCCGTCGACGTGGTAGCGCTGCAGGAACTCCAGCGCGCTGGCGATCAGGAAGCCGGAAACTTCGCGACGGCCGTGGTTGTAGATGAGGGTGTTCCAGTCGCGGTGGAAGCCTTCGCGCGGGTCGGCGTGTTCGTACAGGGCGGTGCCGTCGAAGTGGGCCAGGCCGTGCGCGTCGGTGGGGAAATGCGCCGGCACCCAGTCGACGATGACGCCGATGTCCTCGCGGTGGCAGCGATCGACGAAGCGGGCGAAGCCTTCCGGGCTGCCGAAGCGCGCGGTGGGCGCGAACAGGCCCAGCGGCTGGTAGCCCCAGGAGCCGCCGAACGGATGCTCAGTGACCGGCAGCAGTTCGATGTGGGTGAAGCCCATGTCGGCCACGTAGGGAATCAGCCGCTCGGCCAGCGCGTCCCAGTCCAGCATGCTGCCGTCGGCGGCGTGCATCCACGAGCCGGCGTGCACTTCGTACACGCTGATCGGCGCCTGCGGGGCGTGGCGGCGCGCGCGCGTGGCCATCCAGGCGTCGTCGCGCCACTGGAACGGCGTGGGGTCGGCGACGATGGAGGCGGTGCCGGGCGCCAGTTCGGCCTGGCGCGCGACCGGGTCGGCCTTGGCTGGCAACTCTTCGCCGCGCGGGCCGCGCAGGGCGAATTTGTAGCGGGCGCCGGGGCCGACGCCGGGCACGAACAGTTCCCACACGCCGGCCTGGTGGCGCAGGCGCATCGGGTGGCGGCGCGCGTCCCAGCTGTTGAAGTCGCCGATCACCGCCACGCGCGAGGCGTTGGGCGCCCACACGGCGAAGCGGGTGCCGCGTTCGCCGTCGACCTCGACCACGTTGGCACCCAGCGCATCGGCCAGGTGCAGGTGATGGCCCTCGGCGATCAGGTGCAGGTCGAAGTCGCTGAGCTGCGGGCCGAACGCGTAGGCGTCGGCGGTGTCCTGCTCGCCGCCGGGCCAGCGGATGCGCAGGCGGTAGCGGCCCTCGCCCGGCAGTTCGGCATGGAAGAAGCCTTCCGGGCCCTGTTGCAGCGGCACTTCGCTGCCGTCCTCCAGTACCGCCAGCACCGCATCGGCGCCCGGCTGGTAGCTGCGCAGCACCCGCGCCTGGCCGAGGCGATGCGCGCCCAGCACGGCGAACGGGTCGCCGTGGCGGGCGGTGGCGAAGGCGCGTTGCGTCGCGTCGTCCCAGACGTGGACGGCATCACTCATCGAATCGACTCCTGGGGCGCGGGAAAGCGGTCGAGTATGCGCAACAGTCCCTGTATGGGCACCATGATCCATGCCGGGCGGTTGGCGGCCTCGTAGCGAATTTCGTAGCAGGCCTTCTCGATCAGGAACAGCAAGGTGGTGGCCTCGAACGCGGCCGGCGCCACCCACGGATGCGGGCTCGCATCGAGCACCGCACGGTAGGCCGCCAGGAACGCGGCGCTGGCGCGGCTGCGGAACGCGGCCAGGTACGCCTCCTGCGCGGTGTCCAAACCCGCGCCCACACGCGCAGCGGTGCCTTCTTCGCCGCGCGCGGAGACCTCGCTGGCGTAGTCGAGCGAGCGCAGGAAGCCGGCCACGTCGTGCAGCGGGCTGGCCTTGGCGCGGCGTTCGTCCAGCGACTTGGCCGGCTCGCCTTCGAAGTCGATCAGCACCACGTCGTCGAACGCGACCAGGATCTGGCCGAGGTGGAAATCGCCATGCACGCGGGTCAGCAGCGCACCGGACAACAACGACGGCGCCTGCTGCAGCCAGGCATCCAAACGCGCACGCTCGGCCAGCAGGCTGTCCACCGCGGCGTGTTCGGCCGGGTCGTCGTTGGCCTCGCGATGCGCCAGCAGCGTGTCCCACATGGCCTGCACTTCGTGCACCACGCCGTCCACGACCTGCTGCGCCGCGGCCGCGTCCACCGGCTGCGGCGCGAACGCAGGCGCGTCGGTGGGTTGCGCCAGGACCGCGTGCAGTTCGGCCAGGCGCCGGCCGACCAGCGCGGCGAAGGCATCGTAGCCGGCCACGCTCTCCAGCCGCGCGGCATCGTCCTGGGCGGCGTCGTATTCCTCGGCGCCGCGTGCGAGATGATCCAGGGTCCAGCGCCAGGCGTCGCCCTGGTTGCGCACGAAGCCCTGCAGCAGGGCCAGCGTGGTCTCGCTGCCGTCGGCCTCGACACGGGCGACATGGCCCAGCAGCGGCGCGGCGTTGGCATAGCCCAGCGCAGTGAGGCGCTCGCCGATCTCGATCTCCGGGTTGATGCCGGCCGACACGCGTCGCAGCAGCTTGAACACCGCCGCGTCGCCGACGATCAACGAGCTGTTGCTTTGCTCCGCCGACAGCCAGCGGATCTCCGGATCGGCGGGGATATCCACGCGCTGCAGCGCCGGTGTCGGGCAGAAGCGGATGCGCTCGGCAGCCGTCTCGTTCTCGCCGTCCCCGTCCACGCGCAGTTCCGCCTTGTCGCGCAACGCGGCGAGCATGCTCAGGGTGAAGGGCTTCAGCGCGAACGCATCGGTCAGGTAGCCCACCTCGCGGCCGTGACGCACGCGCGCCAGCGCCAGTTGCTCGGCCAGTACGCTCGGCTGCTCGCGCTCCCAGACGATGCCCAGCGGCAGGATGTAGCGCTCGTGGGCGCCGTCGTCCAGCTCCGCCTCGATTTCCAGCAGGGTCAGGCCGTCGCCGCCGGACAGCGGCGTGCGCCGCGCGATGCGCACGCTGCGCAGCGCGCGGTCCTTGGCCGCGAACCAGCGCCGCGTGGACAGCCACGCCGGCAGGATGTCGCGCTCCAGCATCGGCAGGTGCGGCTGCAGGCCGGCGCTGTCGACCGTGCTACGCAGCACCAGGGTCTGGTAATCCGGCAGCGGCACCGGCGCCGGCACGTGCCAGTCCGGCAGCGTGGCGTTGCCGACCAGTTGGAAGGCGTAGAAGCCGAACGCCGGCACGGTGAGCAGATAGGTCAGGCGCCCGATCGGCGGAAAGCTGCCGCCGCCGAGGATGTCCACCGGCACCCGGCCCTCGAACTCGGACAGGTCCAGCTCCACCGCCTGCAGCGTGTGCGAGAGGTTGGCCACGCACAGGACGGTCTCGTCCTCGTGACAGCGCAGGTAGGCGAGCAGGCGGCGATTGCCCGGATACAGGAAGCGCAGCGCGCCGCGGCCGAAGGCGCGGTAGCGCTTGCGCACCGACAGCACGCGGCGGGTCCAGGTCAGCAACGAGTACTGGTCGCGCTGCTGTGCTTCCACGTTGACCGCCTGGAAGCCGTACAGCGGGTCCATGATCGGCGGCAGCACCAGCGCCGCGGGATCGGCGCGCGAGAAGCCGCCGTTGCGGTCGATCGACCATTGCATCGGCGTGCGTACGCCGTCGCGATCGCCGAGATGGATGTTGTCGCCCATGCCGATCTCGTCGCCGTAGTACAGCACCGGCGTGCCGGGCATGGTCAGCAGCAGCGACGTCATCAGTTCGATGCGGCGGCGGTCGCGCTCCAGCAGCGGCGCCAGGCGCCGGCGGATGCCGAGGTTGATACGCGCGCGGCGGTCGGCGGCATAGGTCTGCCACAGGTAGTCGCGCTCGGAGTCGGTGACCATCTCCAGGGTCAGCTCGTCGTGGTTGCGCAGGAAGATCGCCCACTGGCAACTCTCCGGGATCTCCGGGGTCTGGCGCATGATGTCGGTGATCGGGAAGCGGTCTTCGCGCGCGATCGCCATGTACATGCGCGGCATCAGCGGGAAGTGGAACGCCATGTGGCATTCATCGGCGTTCTCGCCGAAGTACTGCTGGGTGTCTTCCGGCCACATATTGGCCTCGGCCAGCAGCATGCGGTCCGGGTACTCGGCATCGAGCGTGGCGCGGATGCGGCGCAGGATGGCGTGGGTCTCGGGCAGGTTCTCGTTGGAGGTGCCCTCGCGCTCGATCAGGTACGGCACCGCGTCCAGGCGCAGGCCGTCGACGCCCATGTCCAGCCAGAAGCGCATCACCTCCAGCACCGCTTCCAGCACCGCGGGATTATCGAAGTTCAGGTCCGGCTGGTGCGAGTAGAAGCGGTGCCAGAAGTACTGGCCGGCCTCCGGGTCCCAGGTCCAGTTGGACTTTTCGGTGTCGCAGAAGATGATGCGGGTGCCGGCGTAGTCCTGGTCGCTGTCGGACCACACATAGAACGCGCGCTCCGGCGAGCCGGCCGGGGCCATGCGCGCGCGCTGGAACCAGGGATGCTGGTCGGAGGTGTGGTTGATCACCAGTTCGGTGACGATGCGGATGCCGCGCGCGTGCGCCTGCTCCACGAAGCGCTGGAAGTCGGCGATGCTGCCGTAGTCCGGATGCACCGCCATGTACTCGGCAATGTCGTAGCCGTCGTCGCGGCGCGGGCTGGGGTAGAACGGCAGCAGCCAGATCGTGTCCACGCCCAGGTCGGCGATGTAGTCGAGCTTGGAGATCAGCCCGGGGAAGTCGCCGATGCCGTCGTCGTTGGAGTCGAAGAACGACTTGACGTGCACCTGGTAGATGATCGCGTCCTTGTACCAGCGCGCATCGCCGGCCGGTGCGCGCGGCTCGAGGTGGGGGGACGACGGCGCGGCGACATTCATGCAGGAACTCCGGCGCGGATGCGCCACAGGGAGAACGGCCGCGACGGATCGAGGCGGATGTGTTGGGTCTTGCCGTACCAGGTGAAGTCGTGGCCGTCCCACAGGTCGCGCACGGCGACGCTGGCGTGGTCGGGCAGGCCCAGCTCCCACAGCGGCACTTCGATCTGCGCGTTCTGCGCCGCATGCGGGTCCAGGCTCACCGCCACCAGCACCAGGCTGCGTCCGCGCGCCAGGTGCGCTTCATCGAGGAACTTGCCGAAGTACAGCACCTGCTCGTTGTGCGCGACGTAGAAGCGCGTGCCCAGGTGCGACTGCAGCTCCGGATGCTGGCGGCGCAGCAGGTTGAGGCGGGTGATCTCCTCGACGATGTCGCCCGGTGCGCGCTCCGGCCACACGCGCAACTGGTACTTCTCCGAGTCGAGGTATTCCTCCTTGCCCGGCAGCGGCGTGGCCTCGCACAGTTCGAAGCCCTGGTACATGCCCCACAGCCCGGACAACGTGGTCGCCAGCGCAGCGCGGATCAGGTGCCCGCTGCGCCCACTGTGCTGCAGGAACAGCGGATTGATGTCCGGCGTGTTGACGAAGAAGTGCGGGCGGAAGCACTCGCTGGGCGCGCCGCTGTTGAGTTCCTCGATGTAGGCCTGCAGTTCGGCCTTGTGCTGGCGCCAGGTGAAATAGGTATAGGACTGCGAGAAGCCGACCTTGGCCAGCCGGTACATCGGCTTGGGCCGGGTGAAGGCCTCGGACAGGAACACCACTTGCGGATGGCGCCCGCGCACTTCGGCGATCAGCCATTCCCAGAACGGGAACGGCTTGGTGTGCGGGTTGTCGACGCGGAACAGGGTGACGCCCTCGTTGACCCAGAACAGCACCGCATCGCGCAGCGCGTTCCACAGCGCCGGCACCGCGCCGCTGGCGTAGAAGTCGACGTTGACGATGTCCTGGTATTTCTTCGGCGGGTTCTCCGCGTACGGGATGGAGCCGTCGGCGCGCCAGGTGAACCAGTCCGGATGGTCGCGCAGCCACGGATGATCCGGCGCGCACTGGATGGCGAAATCCAGGGCCAGTTCCAGGCCGTGCTCGGCCGCGGCCGCGCGCAGGCGGCGGAAGCCCTCGAGCCCGCCCAACTGCGGGTGCACCTCGGTATGCCCACCTTCGGCCGAGCCGATCGCATACGGGCTGCCGGGTTCGCCCGGCTCGGCGGTCACCGCGTTGTTGCGGCCCTTGCGGTTCTTCTCGCCGATGGGATGTATCGGCGGCATGTACAGCACGTCGAAGCCCATGGCCTGAATGTGCGGCAGCCGCGCGATCACGTCGTCGAAGGTGCCGTGGCGCTGCGGATCGCCGCTCTGCGAGCGCGGGAACAGTTCGTACCAGCTGGCGAAGTGCGCGGCGCGGCGTTCGGCCTCGACCCGGAAGGTCATCGGGTATTCGGTGCGGAACGGCTTGGCATCGGCGCGCGCCATCGCTTCGGCGGTGTCGGGTTCGAGCAGCAACTGCGCCTTCTCGGCTAGGTCGTCGGTGCGGGCGATGCGGGTGGCGATGGCTTTCAGCCGCGTGGCCAGCGCGCCGCGGCTACGGCCACGTGCGGCCTCGACCTGGGCCAGTGCTTCCTGTACGTCCACCGGCAGCAGCGTGCCGGCAGCGCGCTTCTTTTCCAGGTCGGCGTGGGTGGTGGCGTAGACGTCGCGCCAGGCCTCGATGCGGAATTCGTAGCGGCCCAGGCGCTGCAGCGGGAATTCGCCACGCCAGCGGTCGTTGCCTAGGGCGCGCATCGGCGTGCTGGACCAGGTGCGCGCATCGGCTGCGCGCCACAGCAAGGCAACGGCGATGCGGTCGTGGCCATCGCAGAACGCATCGGCTTCCACACACACGCGGTCACCGACGGTGCGCTTGACCGGGAAGCGTCCGTCGTCCACCGACGGCGTCACCGCCTCGATGCACACCCGCGCCTCGCCCGCGGCGACCTCGGCGGGCGTGCGCGCCCGTGCCGCGGTCAGCACCGGGCGCGCCGGCAGGCTGCGATAGATGCGCACCTCGCCGGCTTCCAGGGTGCCGCCCTGCTCGCCCTGGATCGGCTCGCCATGGTCGCTGAGCAGGCCCTCGCTGTCGCCGAGCAGGCGCAGCAGCGCCGGCCCCGGTACAGGCAGCAGGTGGTCGCGGTCGCTGTTGAGCAGCACCAGCCATGGCGCGGCGTCCAGCGGCTCCACTGCCACCGCGGTGAGCGCGCCGTCGCGCAACAGCGGGCGCAGGCGCAGCGACGTGGTGGCGTTGGGCAACGACGCAGCCGGCGTGGACGCATCGCTCTCGGAGGTACCGTGCTGCGCAGGCGCGGGCTGCCCGTGTTCTGTCGATGTGTCCTGCGCGCCGATCGCCCAGGCGCCACCGAACGCGGCGGCGATGCGCTGCCTCTGCGCGCGCGGCAAGGGCAGTGGCGTATCGGAGGCCGTCTCGGCATCGACGGTGGCGACCACGCAGCGCGCTAGCGCACGCACGGCGCTGTCCTCGTCGAAGAACCAGTCGCCACGACCGTCCCACCAGGCCAGGGAGGAGAACGCGGCATCGAAGCCGGCGCCCGCCAGGCTGCGCAAGGCGTCCAGGCCCAAGCCGGGCGTCCACGCCAGCAGCCGCGCCTGCGGCGCCTGTGCGTGGACCCCGTCGATCAGCGTGCGCCACAGCGACGCCGGTACGCGCTGCGGCTGCAATACGCGGAAGCCGGCCACGCCGCTATGCACCCAGTCGAGCAGCCGCGCGCTCCACCACTGTGCCAGCCCCGCTCCTTCCTCGGCAGAGGCGAAACGGCCCTGGGCGATGTCCGGCGCGGCGCGTTCGGCGCGCGGATCCGGCAGCGCCGAGCTGCGTGCGCGGAACCAGTGCGGATGTTCCTGCAGCAGGCGGCTGCCGCCGCCGATCTCGTCGATGCGCAGGTCCAGCAGCACGCGCAGCCCATGCTGCTCGGCCCGCTGCAGCCAGTGGCGCAACTGTGTCTGGCCCGCCGCGTCGTCGGCTGCGGGGTCGTGCAGACGGCCCTGCGCATCCTGTGCGAACGGATTGGGCAAGACGATGTGATCGCAGCCCTGTGCCTGTGCCGCCGCCATGGCCGTGTCCAGCGCGGCCGCATCGTGAGGAGGAAAGAGGGACAGCAGGCAGACATGCATTCGGAAGATCCCGTTCGACGAATGAGAAGGACACGTCGCCTCTGCGCACCGTTGCCGGCAGCGCGGACTGCGCCGTCGCATGGCAAGGGCGTCGGAACGGGATGCGCCTGCACGCGGTCGCGCTTCCAGGGATGGCGACGGCGCCGGCGCACCCGGTCCGCGCGATGCGATGCAGCCGCGCTACAAGACCACGAACGCCGCAAATGGAATGTGTGGATGACATTAAATGCGCGTGCATGTGATGCGACGCGCTGTGACAGCGTGTGGCGGCGCACGCTGCGCGACGCCATACGCAATGCGGGCCATGCCGAATTCACGCGATGCTGACGCTCGCGCTTGCGTCGCGCACGAGGCCGCAGTGCGGCGCAGAGGCCTCGGCCGTCTTCCAGGTGCAGACTCACGCCGGCGCGGCTTCAACGCATCTCCGAACTTACTGTCACTACACTCCAGCCGGACGCCACTGGCCCCTGGAACCCAACTGTCATGACGCCGCGACGCGCGAAGTGATGTGCTTTCCGATGCCGCAATGCGTCGGGACTGAAGTCCCTCCCACTGTGCACCCGGCAGGCGCACCGCAAGCCCCTGTGGGAGCGACTTCAGTCGCGACGAGTGAAGCCATCCAATGACCGATTGCTACAGCAGTCGGGACTGAAGTCCCTCCCACAGTGCACCGGGCGGGCTCGCCGCAAGCCCCAGTGGGGCGGCTTCAGCCGACAGGGCTCGACCGGGAATGCCCCGTCGCGGCTGAAGCCGCTCTTACGGGACATCTCCCGGAATAGGTGGAGCGCCCTTCACTCGCTCATCGAATAGGCGCGCTCGGCGCCGGCCGCGGCCCAGGCGGTGTTGGGCGTAGCCTGCAGGGTGAAGCGCAGTTCGCCGCCGGCCATGAGTTCCTCGTGGCGCAGGAACGCGCGGTTCAGCGGCCGCCCGTTGAGGGTGACGCTGCCGACATAGGGATGTGCGTCGTCCAGGCCGTCGGCGATCACCGTGAAGCGCTTGCCGTTGGGCAGCGCCAGGGTGGCGCGCGGCAGGAACGGACGGCCGAGGATGTACTGGTTGCTGGCCGGCGCCACCGGGTAGAAGCCCAGCGCGGTGAACACGTACCAGGCCGACATCTGCCCCATGTCGTCGTTGCCGGCCAGGCCGTCCGGGCGCGCGGCGTACTGGCTGCGCATGATCTGCTGCAGCCGCGCCTGGGTGCGCCACGGCTGCCCGGCGTAGGCATACAGATAGGCGACGTGATGGCTGGGTTCGTTGCCGTGCGCATACCAGCCGATCAGCCCGGTGATGTCCTCCATGTGCGCGAACACCTTGGGATCGACCTTGGCGTCGAACACCTGATCCAGCCGCGCCAGCAGTTTGTCGTCGCCGCCGTGCGCACGGGCCAGGCCGGCCACGTCCTGCGGCACGTACCAGGAGTACTGCCAGGCGTTGCCTTCGGTGTAGTCGGTGCCGTAGCCGCTGGCGTCCGGATCGAACGGTGTGCGGAAGGCGCCGTCGCGCTTGCGCGCGCGCATGAAGCCGGTGTCGGGGTCGAAGGCGTTGCGCCAGTTGCCGGCGCGCTTGGCGAAAGCGGCGGCGACCTCGCTGCGGCCCATCTCCTTGGCCATGCGCGCGATGGTCCAGTCGTCGAAGGCGTATTCCAGGGTCTTGGAGGCGGCCTCGCCTTCCTCGTCGATCGGCACGTAGCCCAGCTCGCGATACTGGGCGATGCCGTCGTAGGGGCCGTAGTTGGCGCTGGCCACCATGGCCTTGAGCGCGGCGTCGGTGTCGTAGCCGCGGATGCCCTTCATGTACGCGTCGGCGATCACCGGCACCGCGTGGTAGCCGATCATGCACCAGGTCTCCAGACCATGGAACGCCCACACCGGCAGCACGCCGTAGGGGCTTTCGCGCTGGTGCGCAAGCAGCGAGTTGACGATGTCGTTGGTGCGTTGCGGTGGCTGCACGATGGTCAGCAGCGGGTGCAGCGCGCGGTAGGTGTCCCACAGCGAGAACGTCGAATAGTGGGTGTAGCCCTGCGCCTGGTGCACGGCGTTGTCCGGCCCGCGATAGCGGCCGTCGCTGTCCATGAACAGGGTCGGGCCGAGCAGGCTGTGGTACAGCGCGGTGTAGAACTGGGTGCGCTGCGCGGGCGGCGCATCCACCTCCACCGCGCCCAGCGCCTGCGCCCATTGCGCGCGTGCCGCGCGGCGCACGCCGTCGAAATCCCAGCCCGGCACTTCGGCGTCGAGATTGGCGATGGCGCTGTCCTCGCTGACCGGCGAGATCGCCACCTTGACCAGCAGCGGCCCGCGCAGGGCGTCGCCGAAGTCGAACGATCCCACCAGTTGCCGGCCTTCGATCTGGGCGCGCTGGGTGGGGTCGTTGTCGCCCGGCGGCGGAAAGCCCTTGTAGGGAATGTCCTGCTCGGTGTTGTGGAAGGCGTGGCCGCGCAGCGGCTGCGAGAAGCGTAGGGCGAAGTACAGCTGCCGCCCCTGCGCCCAGCCGCGGGTCTCGCGGAAGCCGGTGACGGTGCCGTCGGCGCGCAGGCGCAGCCGCGACCAGCTGATCTTGCCCGGGTAGTCGTACAGGCTGGTGCGCAGGTCCAGCAGCACGTGCGCCGGCTGTCCGGCTGGGTAGGTGTAGCGGTGCACGCCGACGCGGGCGCTGGCGGTGAGTTCGGCGCGCACTTTGTCGTCGTCCAGGGTCACCGCGTAGTAGCCCGGCTCGGCGCGCTCGTCGTCGTGGCGGAAGCGCGCGCTGTAGCCGCTGCCGGGCGTGTCCGGGTCGCCACGCTCCAGCCGCACCGCACCGCTGATCGGCATCAGCAGCACGTCGCCCAGGTCGGAGTGGCCGGTGCCGGAGAAGTGCGTATGCGAGAAGCCGACCAGGCTGCGGTCGTCGTAGCGGTAGCCGGCCGCCCAGCCGTAGGCGTCCTTGCGCGGCTGGATGCGCGTGTCCGGGCTCAGTTGGACCATGCCGAACGGCACCGTGGCGCCGGGATAGGTGTGGCCCTCGCCGCCGGTGCCGATGAAGGGGTCCACCGCGGCCACCGCACGCTCGCCGGCGCTACCGCCCGCCGCTGCGACGGCGGATGCGATCGGCCACAGCGCGGCCAGCAGCAGTGCGGCAGCGCCGCCCAGCGTCCTCGAGCTGCGCATGGCAGGCTCCCCGTATCGAATCGATCCAAACGGATAGCACAAAGCCACTGCAATGCCTTGCTGCACTGCAAAATGCGGATCGGATCACGACGGCGCAGGATGAGCGACCTTTTGAACCGGTCTAATGCGCCGTGGCGCCGTCTCCCGCCGACAAACGCGTCACCGTGTCCGACATCGCCGCCGCCTGCGGCGTGTCGCGGGCGACCGTGTCGCTGGTGCTGCGCAACAGCCCGCTGGTGCATGCGGACACGCGCGCGCGGGTGGCGGCGGAGATCGCCCGCCAGGGCTATGTCTACCACCGCGGCGCGGCCAGCCTGCGCGGCCGCGCGTCCAATGCGGTGGCGCTGGTGGTCAACGACCTGGCCAATCCGTTCTTCGCCGAGTTCGCTGGCGGCGTGGACGCGGCGCTAGCCGAGGCCGGCTACGTGATGCTGATGGGCAGCACCGGCGAATCGCCTGAGCGCCAGCAGACCGTGCTGGCCTCGCTGATCGAACACCACCCCGCGGCGATGATCCTCTCGCCCACTGAGAACACCGACGCGGCGCGGTTGCGCCAGTTGCTGGGGCCGCGCCTGCCGGTGCTGCTGTTCAACCGCGCGCTGGACGGCGACTGGCCGCTGCTGGCGCTGGACAACCGCCGCGGCGCGCGCCTGGCCACCGAACACCTGCTGGCGCAGGGCCACCGCGCCATCGCCTTCTTCGGCGGCCACCGCCAGTCCAGTTCCTG
>NZ_AQOI01000815.1:0-27516 GCF_000364665.1 Xanthomonas sp. SHU 199 | reverse complement strand
GCCGTCGCCACCCCGCCGCTGTCCACCGTCGCCGTCGCCCCGCGCGAGCGCGGCATGCAGGCCGCGCGCCTGGTGCTGGACGCGCTGCGCCACCGCCAGGCCCTGCCTGCGCTTACCATCGCCCCCGCCCGGCTGTGCCTGCGTGCCAGCAGCCGGGTCGCCCTCTCGCCCGTTCCCGGAGTCGCTGCATGAGCCGTCGCCCGCTGTCCAACACCGCCGCCATCGCGGTGGTCAGCATGATCTTCTTCACCTGGGGCGGCCTGACCAGCCTCAACGACGTGTTGATCCCGCATCTGAAAGCCGTGTTCCAGATGAACTACGCGCAGTCGATGCTGATCCAGTTCACCTTCTTCGGCGCCTACTTCCTGATGTCGGTGCCGGCCGGCGCGGTGGTGTCGCGGGTCGGCTACAAGGCCAGCATCGTCATCGGACTGGTGGTGGCGGCGATCGGCGCAGCGATGTTCTACCCGGCCGCGCGCCTGCCCTCCTACCCACTGTTCCTGACCGCGCTGTTCGTGCTGGCCAGCGGCATCACCCTGCTGCAGGTGGCGGCCAACCCATACATCAGCCTGATCGGCGCGCCGGAGAAGGCACCGAGCCGGCTCAACTTCGCCCAGGCGCTGAACTCGCTGGGCACCACCGTATTCCCGTGGCTGATCGGCCCGCTGATCCTGGCCGGCGCGGTGCTCGGCGCCGACCAGATCGCGGCGATGAATCCCGCGCAGCTGTCCGCCTACCGCATCGAACAGGCGCGTACGGTGGAGATCCCCTACCTGATGCTGGCCGGCGGCCTGCTGCTGCTGGCGGTGTTCATGCTGGTCATGCGGGTGCCGTCGCTGCGGGAGGACAAGGATAGCGGCGCCGAGTCGCATCACCGCTTCGCCGACGCGCTGCGCCACCCGCATCTGTTGTGGGGCGTGGTGGCGATCTTCATGTACGTGGGCGCGGAAGTGGCGATCGGCAGCTTCCTGATCAACTACATTTCCGGCCCCACCACCGGCGGCCTCAATGAAGCCGACGCCACGCACCATCTGTCGTACTACTGGTTCGGCGCGATGGTCGGCCGCTTCGCTGGCGCCGCGCTGCTGCAGTTCATCCCAGCGCGCCGGCTGCTGGCGGTGTTCGCCGGCATCGCCGCACTGTTGCTGGTCGTGACCATGGTCAGCACCGGCCACGTGGCGATGTGGAGCGTGATCGCCATCGGCCTGTTCAATTCGGTCATGTTCCCGACCATCTTCACCGTGGCCATCGAGCGCCTGGGCGTGCTCACCAGCAAGGCATCGAGCCTGCTGATCATGGCGATCGTTGGCGGCGCCATCGTGCCGCTGGTGCAGGGCCTGCTGGCCGATGCGATCGGCATCCAGCATGCCTTCGTGGTCCCGCTGCTGTGCTACGTCTACATCGTCTGGTACGGCTTGCGCGGTTCGCGCTTGTCGCCGGAACTGACGGCGGCCGCGGCCACCGCTGCGCCGACCGCGCGCGTGATGCACTGATCCGCTGATCCGTTCCCGGCACGGCGGCGCACACGCTGCCGCCGTGCGCCGCCGTCTTCCCTTCCCTCACCCAGCTCGCCAGCCAACCGCATGAACCTGCCCGCCACGCCCCTGCCCGACTTCGCCGACGCCGCCGTCCTGCGCGCACACATCGCCGACACCATGGCCTTCTACCACCCGCGCGCGATCGACCCGGCGGGCGGTTTCTTCCACTACTTCCGCGACGACGGCAGCGTGTACGACGCCGGCCATCGCCACCTGGTCAGCAGCACCCGCTTCGTCTTCAACTACGCGATGGCGGCGATCGAGTTCGCCGACTCGGCGCTGGCCGCCGAATACCTGGACGCCGCGCGCCACGGCCTGCGCTACCTGCGCGAGGTGCACCGCGATACCGCCAGCGGCGGCTACGTGTGGACCCTGCGCGACGGCGTGGCCGAAGACCGCACCCAGCACGCCTACGGCGCCGCCTTCGTGCTGCTGGCCTACGCCACCGCGAAGAAGGCCGGCCTGGACACCGACGCGTGGATGGACGAGACCTGGCAGCTGCTGGAAACCCGCTACTGGGACGCCGCCGCCGGCCTGTACCGGGACGAGGCCACCCCGGAGTGGACGTTCTCCAGCTACCGCGGCCAGAACGCCAACATGCACCTGTGCGAAGCGCTGATCGCCGCCTACGAGGCCAGCGCCGAGCCGCGCTACCTGCAGCGCGCGCTGCTGCTGGCCGACCACATCACCCGCCGCCAGGCGGCGCTGGCGGGCGGCCTGGTGTGGGAGCACTACGACGCCGACTGGCAGGGGGACTGGGACTACAACCGCGACAACCCCAAGCACCTGTTCCGGCCGTGGGGCTTCCAGCCCGGCCACCAGGTCGAGTGGTCCAAGCTGCTGGTGTTGCTGCACGGGCACCTGCAGGCGTCCACCGGCACCGCGCCGGCGTGGCTGCTGCCGACCGCGCGGCATCTGTTCGACACCGCCCTGGCGCACGGCTGGGACGCGCAGCATGGCGGCATCGTCTACGGCTTCGCCTCCGGTACCGAAGAGGCGCCGGTGGTCGGCGCGCCCGACGTGGCCGCGGCGCCGACCTACTTCTGCGACGACGACAAGTACTTCTGGGTGCAGGCCGAAGCCATCGCCGCGGCCTCGCGGCTGCTGGCCGCCACCGGCGATGCCGCGTATCGCAACGCCTACGACACGCTGTGGGCGTACTCCTGGGAGCACCTGGTCGACCACCGCTACGGCGCCTGGTTCCGCATCCTCAGCCGCGACAACCGCAGCTACAGCGACGAGAAGAGCCCGGCCGGCAAGACCGACTACCACACCATGGGCGCCTGCCACGACGTGCTGGCGGTGATGCGCGGCAGCAAGGCGTTCGCGTAACGCGAACAGGTTGGCGTGTCGTTGGGCGTCCTGTAGAGCGCCGGGCTGATCCGCCTGGCGTTTCGCGCGCGTCGCGTCGGGGCCGAAGCCCCTCCCAGGGGAGGATGGCCCAGTGACGCCCGTTTGGGAGCGCCGCCAGTCAACCGACCGCGCGCCGAAGCGCCCCGCCGTCGCTGGCGAACGAACGCTGGCTGCTGCATCTGGCTCGTCGTTCTGCGCCACACGCCCCGCGCCGCGGGGCGTATTCGCCTTTGCCGGTCTACGGCGTCCCATCCGCCGCCGCCGGCTTGGCGTCGTTCGTCCTGGCATCTCCCTGTGCCGGCCGCTGCCGCACCTGCTCGATCGGCTGATTGGCCGAGTCGGTGCCCTGCTGCAATGGGTCGCGCTGCGGGGCGGGCTTGCTCTCGAAGGTCAACGGCGGCTGGCCGACCTCGGTCTGCACGCTGCCGATCTCGCCCTGTGCGCGCCGCGCCTTGACCTGCTCGATCACCGGATTGCTGCACGAGCCTTCGATGAAGTCGGCGCGCTGCAGCTCGCCGTTCTTCATGTCGACGAAGACGCTGCCGGCGTCGGCGGCGTTGCGCGTGCTGCTGGTCACCATCCGGCTGCCGCGCGGCAGGGTACGCGGATCGATCTTGATCACGTGGGTGGTCGGACGGACGCCGCAGTAGCTGTACTTGCCCTCCGAGTCGGCAATGAAGTAGGTGCCGTCCTCCATGTACATCCGCGCGCCGGGGATGCCCAGCTCCTCCGGATCCTTCACCGAGTTGCCGTTGCAATCCACGAACACCTGCCCGACCACACAGCCTTCCTCGCCGAACACACCGCCGCTGATGTCCACCTTCCAGCGCGACTCGTTCGAGCAGACCTGGCTGGGCCCCTGCACGCGGGTGCGACACTCGGCCTGGGCGCGGTTGATGCCGTCGCCCTGCATCGCCCCCACGCCCAATCGCACGCGGTAGGCCACGACGACCTCCGCGCCAGGATCGATGCGCTCCACTTCGATGCGCAACACCGGCCCGGGCGCACCCTGCACGCTCAGCAAGGTGGCGCCACGTGCGCGAACGCTGCCCTCGACCAGACGGAAGCCGGCAGGCAGGCGGTCCACCAGCACAGGGCGCAAGGCGATGCCGGTACCGCTGTTGCGGATGCGTACCGTGTAGCCGACCAGATCGCCGACCTCGGCCTGGCGGGTGGATCCGGTCTTCTCCACCGACAGCAGGTTGGACAGCACCGGCTTGGGCGTCTCCACGCAGGCGTTGTCCTGCAAGCTGCCCTGCGCCGCGGACAGCGTGGCCAGGTTGAACAGGCCATGCTGGGGCGTGCCGGCGACGCAGGCGTCGTCGTCCTGGTTGCTGCCGGCGGCGACCTTCAGGTGCAGATCGAGCAGATACGTTTCGCTGCCGCCAGCGGCGAGCGTGCGCTTGCTGGCCAGTGCCCACGCCCCGCTCCCCTCCAGGCTCACGGCGCTTTCGCTGCCGCGGGTGGAGGTGGCGCTCAGGAGGCGCGCATCCGCATCGAACTGCGGCGTATCGGTGAGCGCGTACTCGCCGGCGCTGCCGCCGATGTTGGCCACGTCCAGCCGGTAGCGCACGCTGAACTCGTCGGCCGTGCCGGGTACCAGTTGCGGCGTGCCCACCACGCGCTTGGTGACAGTGAAGATGGCGCGGATCGCATGCTGCGTGCGGCACTGTTCGGGGTTGATGCAGGCCGGGTTGTCCGCACCGCTGGGGACCACGACGTTGCTCACGGCACCCGTGGCATCGGCCGCGACCTTGGCGCTGTAACCGAACACATGACTGCCCGCCGCGGTCCCGCTCGCCAGCGTGCACGTGAGGATCTGCCCCGCCACGCTGCAGGTGCCGCCGCTCGGCGTCATGATCGAAGCAACGTCCAGACTCAGCTTCTCGCTCAGCGTATCGGTCAGAATGACCGGCGCCGTGGTCGCCGCGCCGGTGACGTTCACTGCAAGGCGATAGGCGATGCGATCGTTCGGCGCGACCTCGCTGCCGCTGGCCGGATCGGCGGACTTGACGACGGTGATCCGGGCATCGGGGTCGTTGACCAGGTCGCAGACGATCTCCACCCCGCCGACCACCTCCGCGGCCGGAACCGTATAGGTGCGCGATGCGCTGTCCAGGCTGCCGACCACGCGGTTGCCGATGCTGCAGCGGGTCTCCGCAGCGGAGAGTTGCCAGCCGGCCACCGCGGTTTCGGTGATGTCGACCGCGCGCCCCAACGTCGATACCACGAACGCCTGCGTGCCGGCGCTGGCGGCGTCGCCGTCCACCTGCACCGCGCTGCCGCTGGCACTGGTGGTGACGCTGCCGCTGGCCTGCGCGGTATTGCTCAGGGTGAAGGCGAAGCTGCCGGTGCCGCCGCGCGAGGTCTTGCGCAGTACCAAGGTGGCGCGGGTGAGCAGTTCGGCGAAATCGTAACGTACGCCGTTGCCCTGGCGCGGGACCAGGATGTCGCTGATCACGCTCGGCACCGTCCCGACCGCATTGGCGGTCCCGCCGAGGCTGCCGACATGGCGCTTGCCGTCCGCGTAGCCGGCCGGCTGCGCCTTGACCAAGCGGTAACGGCCGCTGATCACGTTGGCGAACAGGTAGTCGCCCTGCGCATCCGTGCTGGCGGACCGGTTGACCGGCACGTCGTCGCCGGCGCAGGCGATGGCCCCGCTGACCGGCAGGCTGGCGGTCTGCACGATGCCGTCCGGGCCGCTGCTGCAGCCTTCTAGCGTCACCTGCACCGCGGCGATGCCGGCATCGCTGCCGTCGAACTGGCCATTGTCGTTGTCGTCGCGGAACACCTTGCCCGACAGCGCCCCGGCCACGACGCGGGTCGCCGCCGCCGCCGACACCACGGCCCGGGTGAACGGCACGTTGCCGCTGACCCCGCGCATGGTGAAGTCGTTGCTGAACACATCGCCGTCCGCATTGCCTTGTGGGCGCAGCACGATCCGCGCACTGCGCACCTGGCCGTCCGGCTGGCGTACGCCGGCGGCGCTGACCACGCGTACGGCGGTCACCTGCGTCAGCGACGCCGGGCAACCGGCATTGCCGAATTGCGCCTGTGTGCACCAGCGCGTGCTGCCGCCATTGAGGGCATTGCTGGACGCATCCGGATCGCGCTCGATGCTGGCCGCTGCGGCGCTGCTGTAATACACGGTGGACGCGGGACTGCCATCGCCGCTGATCGCGCCCACCGCCGCGGCCAGACCGGCACTGCCGGTGACCCGGCTGGCGCGCGTATCGCCGGTGTACGGCAGTACATCGATCAGATCGCTGCTTTGCACGTCGCCGCCGACGCTGATCCAGCGCAGCGTGTAGCCGATCGCCTGATCCGGCTCCACCACGTCGTTGTCGGCGCGCTTGCTGATCTGGAAGCCGCCGGGATTGCTGATGGTCAGATCGCGGCGCGCCGCCAGACGGCACAGCGTGCCGGTCACCGCGCCAGTCGCGGGATCGACGCTGTAGCCGCTGTTGAGAATGCCGTCGTAGACCCCACCCGAGTTCTGGCAACTGCCGGCGTCGAGCGGGCTGCTGACCACAGTGAAGTTGGGCATCACCCGCGCGTTGGCCGACGCCACGTCGACATTGATCTTGAAGCGGATCGGCGTGATGGTCTGGCCGGTGGTGACGCTGGGAAGATCCCAGACCAGCGTGGTGTAACCGGACTGCGGGATGTTGGCCTGCACGCTGCTGGGTGCCAGCGAGGCCGAGCCGGCGACGTACTGTGCTTCCGGCGGCAGCACGTCGCGCACCTGCATGGTGGTGGTGGTGGGGGTCGTGCCGGGCGAACTCAGCACCGGCCGCAGTTCGTACTCCACCTGCTGACCGGCCATCACCGCGTTGATATTGTTGGCCGGGGTCACCGTGGCCTTGCTGATGGACGCGCGCGCGGCGATCAGCGTGACCACGTCGCCCCAGGCGGTGCTGGTGGCGAAGCGGCTGGTGTCGTCGCCCAGGCCGATCCAACGCACCCCCTCCGCATCGGGCGCACTGCCATCCGGCACATTGCGGCTGCCGATCGCGCCATAGTTGTAGACCGCCGTGCCGTTGTCCCACACATGCCCGGCAGCGACGCCGTAGCCGGAGACCGGTGCGGTCCGCGTGGCCTTGAGCGCCAGTTGCAGCGATGCCTGGGCGCTGGCCGGCATCGGTACCAGCACGCGTGCGCGTACCTTGGTGATCCGCGCCGCGCCGCCCGGCACCGCATTGAAGTCGGCGTACCAGGTCGGCGACTGATCGTTGCCGCAGGTGGCATTGGCCTGATCGTCGCGGCTGGCCCAGCCGTCGCCGACGCCGTTGCGGCCGCCGGTTCCGTATTCGATCACCACATTGCCGTTGGCCCAGCCCTGTGGCTGGCTGCCGGCGATCGGCGCCGCCGCGCCGGTGAGCTGGTACTTGGTGGTGTCCAGTTTCTCGCACAGCACCAGCCCCTGGATCGGGGTGCTGCTGGTGTTGAGGGCATCGACCCCGGCGCCGAAACTGGACCCGTCCTGCACGGTGCCGTCGGCGGTATGCCAGCCGCTGGCGCCTGTGTTCAGATACTGCTTGCTGCCGCCGACCGACACGGTCTTGGTGAAGTTCAGGCTGGCCGCATTGTTGGCGGTATCGTCGGCGCTGAGCGATTGTCCGCTGATGGTGCGCCCACGCACGTTGCTGTAGGTGTTGGTGACGGTGACCGCGGACCCATTGATCATCGGATCGAAGCCGCTGGCCGGAATCCAGATGCTGACCATGCGGGCCGCAACGTAATTGTCGCCGGGACTCAGGTCGTTGTACTCGGTGCCCTGGCGCGGGAAATAGGTGCCGTCGCTGGACAGGTAGGTCCCGCTCCAGGGCGCATCCTTGATGGCGACGTTGATCGGCGCGCCCGGGCCGGACTGGGTGGCGGTACAGGTGCCGCTGTCGCGCAGTTGGTTGGGGGTGCGGCCGGTCCCGCCGTTGGGCATGCCGAAGAAGCCGACGCTGCCGCTGTTGGCGCCGTTGTTGAGCGCGCAGTTGCCGGCAGGCCAGCTGTACAGCACGCCTTGGGTGCGGATCGCGTTCTGCAGCGCGGCCGCACCGTTCGGATCGTTGCTGCTGGTCACCACGATGTCGCTGAGGTTGTCGGTCCAACTGATGCCGTCGGCATCGATCTGCTCCAGCCCTTTGCGCCCGCCGGGCGCACGGATGCCCGCGGCATAGCTCATCACCCAGCCGTCCTGGCCGTTGAGCTGGGTGAACACCCAGCGGTTGCGGCTGCCGTTGGACTGCGGCTGCTTGACCACGTCGTAGGCGCCGCGCGCGCGCACCGTGACCACGGCGTCGCCGCTGTCGGTGGACAGATAGCCGGTCGTTGGCGGCGTCGCCGTCTGCGGACTGGTGAAGGTGGTGGCAGGCGGCGTCAGCACCGCGCCGTTGGGGGCGTTGGGTAGCACCAGCACCACAGGCAGGATACTGCGTGCGCCAGCATCCATCGGGCCGTTGATCACGCAGGTCAGGGTCAGGCCATCGGCGCTGATGCCGCTACCGCTGCCGTCGCACTGCAGCGGCAGCGCTTGCCAGGCGAAGATGCGGTCGCCGCTGGCGCAGCCGGTGGTGCCGGCGGCACAGGTCGGCAGGACCGAGGTGATGGTGACCTGGCTGTCGCCGCCGTCGGTGTAATACTGCAACGCATAGGTCACGGTGTCGTTGCTGCGCACATCGCCGTTGTTGCCGGCGGTGTCCAGGCTGTCGTACGGCGAGGTTCCGGTGATCGCGGCGCCCGAGCCGGTGCGCACGGTGCCGGCGGTCACCGCCGCCAATACGGGGACCGCGTAGACCAACACGCTCAACAACAGCACACGGCGTGCGGCGGTGCGTACGCAGGGGCGTGCGGCCAACCAGCGCAGCAGCCCGCAGCGCGGACGAGGGTGGGACGGCGGCAGCGGCTGGGCGCGTTCGACGGAAGCCATCGTGATGCTCGCGGTGATGGGAGGACAGAATGCGGGAGCGCGATACGCCGCCAGCACGCGGCGCGGCGACGCGGCCGCAGCGGGAAGAAAGCCAGACGGCCGGCGCATCAGCGGGCCTCGCGCTGGCGGCCGACGATCTCGACCGAAACCCGACGGTCGGGCTGCAGGCAACGCGTCAACGCCGGAGTGGCCCTGGTGCCGACGCACTGCGCGGTAGCCGCGCTCGGTTCGCGCGCGCCAACGCCCTCGGCCTGGATCGGCGCGGCGATGCCATGCTGCTGCAGATACTGCTTGATCGTCCAGGCGCGCTGTTCGGACAGGCGCTGGTTGTAGGCCTGCCGGCCCAGGCGGTCGCTGTGGCCGACCAGGCGAATGCGTTCGATGCTGGCGTAGTCCGCCGTCAGGCGCTGCACCATGCCGTCGAGCGCCTGCTTGCCCTGCGGCAACAGCCCGCCCAGGTCGCCGCGATCGAACGCGAACAGCGCATCGGCATCCAGATCGAAACGCTCGGACGGCGCCGGTGGCAGCGCCTGTGCCGGCGCCGCGGCCGGGCACTGCGCGGCCTGCGCTTCGGCGCGGCTGGTCAGGTCTTCGGCGATCTGCAGATACGGCTTGGCATGACGCCAGCCGCCATCGTGGATCTCGTTGCCGGCATGCACCAGCTCCACTTCCGCGCAGGCCGTGGCCTGTGCCGCACAACGAAAGCCGCTACTGCGCTTGAGCGCGTCGTACCGCGCCCACAGATCGGGCCGCAGCTTTTCCGCCCGGTTGACCAACGGAGTCTCCATGCCCGGATCGCGCCCTTCCTCCAGCGCGCCGATCAAGGCAGCCGCTTCGCTCAGCGCCGCCTGCGGATAGCCGCCGCGGTCGTTGCGGCTGTATTCGTGGAAGCTGGTGTCCAGCCAGCACTGCGCCTTCGCCAGCGCGTAGTCGTCCACCCGCACGCCCTTGTCGTTGAGCGCCTTGATGCGCGCCTGGGTGGCCTGGTAGACACCGTGATCGGCATGGATCGCCTGTGCGCTGATGCGCTGTGGCGGCAGTTGCAGGGCGGCGGCCTTCTCTGCCGCGACGCAGGGCAACACCCACGCGCCCAGCACGACGACCAACACCGCGTGGTGCGGAAAGGAAATGGTACGAGTCTTCATGGCAGTCCCCGAGTCGTTGCGGCGGAGGCAGTAGTGGACGCAGCGGAAGGACACGGTCATCGCGGCAACGCCGGATTGACCGCCGGGTCCTTGCCGCGGAACAGGTCTTCGTCGAACTTGAAGCGCAGGCGCAGGAACCCACCCTGGTTGGTGTACTCGGCGCCGACCATGTCGTCGTCGCGGAAACCGCGCCAGTTCCAGCCGGCCGACAGCCACAGATTGGCGGTGAGCAGATAGCCGACTTCCAGGCCCTGCGCCGATTGCGCGGCGCCTCCGGGACTCCACATGCGATAGGCCATCGCGCTCACGTCCCAGCGCTCGCTCAGGCCATAGGTGCCGCGCCCGCCGAGCAGATACGCGGTGTAGCGGTCGCGGCGCCCGTCGATGCGATCGCTCTGGCGCTTGCCGGCGACGCGTGCGGTCCACCACCACACCCGGTTCGGATGCCAGTCGGCGACCACCGCGACCACATGCTTGTCGTAGCCGCCGCTTGGCGCGAGCAACTGGTCCTGCGCGAGCCACTGCGACAGATCCGCATCGCGGCGCGTCCAGTACTCGTACTTGCCCAGCAGGTTGAAGCGGTTGCGATCGGTGTCGCGATACGCAAGGCCGAACTGGAAGCGATCCTCGTAGCTGTCCTGGCGGGTATCGTCGTAGTCGTTGCGCAGGTAGTAGTTGCGCGCCAGCACGGTCCAATCGCGACTGAGCTTGCGCGCCGCCGTCGAGGTCGACAGCCAGCTGTCGTAGCCGCCGCCGAGCCAGCCCTGACTGGGCAGCGCGGTATCGCTGCGGGTGGGCATCGCGCCGGTCCGACGCCATTCCAGGCGCTGGTTGAGCAGCCACAGTTCGTCCGGACGCCATTCCACTGCCACCGTGGCCGAGGTGGCGCGCTGCGTCTGGCCTTCCAGCGCCTCCAGCCGCTCGACGCCGGTCTGCAGGGTCAGCGTCGGCCCCAGATGCCACAGGTTGCGCACGCCGCTGGCCCACTGCGCCTGACGCGCGCCGAAGCTGTCGTACATGCGGTATTCGTTGAAGACGGTGCCGCCCTCCATGTACTGCGTGTCCAGGCCGAACACGAAGGCGTTGCTGTCGTAGGGACTGGGCCGGCGCTGTCCGGTCGCCGGATCGACCACGCTCGCGCTGGTGGCGACCGTGCTCAAACCGGTATTCCATTCGTAGCGCGTATACAGACGGGTCTGCGCATGCACCTGGTAGCCGACGCCGAACGCCGCGCGCCGATGGTCGCGATGCGCCACGTCCTGCTCCACTTCGCCGCTGAGGTCGAGCCTGGGCAGCGGCCGCCAGCGCGTGGCCAGGCGCAGCGCGGTGTATTCCACCGGCACGCCGGCCAGGCCGTTGCCGACCCAACTGCCGTAGTTGCCGCTCCAACCCGCACCCGTGTTGTACAGCGTCTGCCCGCTGCCGGGATCGAGCGCATTGGCCATGCCGCCAGCGAAGCCTCCGCCGATCCCACCGCCGATGCCCGGCGTCACCAGGCCGACGCCATAGGGTGCGCCCAGATTGCCTGGCAGGCTCAACCCATTGCCGAGGCCGCCGTTGCCGGCATGCTCGTCGACGTGATTGGCGCCGATCTCCACGCTGAAGGCATCGTCTGGCGCATAACGCACGCCCGCCTGCGCCTGGCTGCGCTCGGCCGCGCTGAGCTGGTCGGCGATCCACGTCCCTTTCGCATACAGCTCCCAGGGGCTTTGGGCATCGCCACTCAGATCCCCGCCCAACGCCAGCTTCGCATCGAGACCCGCCTGGCGACGTCCCCCCAGGTACGACGAAGCGGGATTGTTGAAATTCGCATCGCTCTGTCCGTACCAGGCCAGCAGGGAGCTGCGGCGGTCGCGATGGCCGAACTCGGCGCGCCAGGCGTCACCAGCGACGGTCCTGCCCGACGCGGCAGACGGATCGATGGTATAGATGGTTCCGTTTGCCGAGTTCAGCGCACTTTCCGTACGCGCGTACTCGCCACGCAACCAAGTCTGCTCGCCAAGCTGCAAGGTGCCGTTGACGCTGGCCAGTTCGAACGGCGCCAGCGGGTTCTGATCCTTGACGTAGCTGCCGCCCAGTTCCAACGCCGGCAGTACCTTGTACTGGCCGTTGAGGCCGTACACCCAGTAATTTTCGCCCCCCTGGTCGACTTCGTAGGTGATGCGCACCGATACCGGGTTCAGCGATTCGTCCACGGACGGCACCGGCCTGGTGAACAGGATGCGGCCGCTGAACGGCTCGAACGTGTAGTCGCTGAAGCGCACCATCGGCGTGGTCTGCAGGATTCGCGACGGCGCATCGCGATCGCGCACCACGATCTGCACTTGTTCGCTGCCCAGCACCGCATGCGTGCTGTTGCTGACGGTGTAGGGGCCGGACAGGCCGCGGCCCGGGAACTCCTCGACCACCTGGCGCAGATGATCGTCGGCAGCGAACGCGTCGAGCGTGCCGCGCGCGCCTTCCAGATGACCGCGCACGCCGGTCAAGGTGCGGGTGTATTGGCCCAGGTCGCGAACCTGACCGCTGGCGACCTCGCCCTGTCCCGCGCGCTGGCTGAAGCCGTCGCCGGTGGCGATATCGCCATACATCAGGTAGTTGCGCTGTCGGTCCAGGCGCAGATACAGGCGGCTGTTGCTGCGCGCTTCGAAGCCGACCATCGACGCATCGCCGTTGACCGGAAACCAGCGCTCCGGATCCAGATCGCGAAACAAGCGTGCGTTGCCCGGCTTGTCGCTGTCGTAGGCCATGGTCAACAAGGTGTCGGTCGCGACCTGGCCCTTGAGGAAGAACGCGCTGCGCAAGGCGACGTTGCGTTTTCCATCGCCGCTGCTGCGCGACCAACTGTCGATGCGCGCTTCGAAGCCATCGTCCGGGCGCGCCTGCTGCAGGGAGAACGGGTTCTTGTGATCGAAATCGACGATGCCGTCGACGACGCCGACCGCCAGCATGTCGCGCAGCTCCGGCAGGAACGCGATGCGGCCCTTGGCCACTGCCGCACCGGCGCTGACCTGCACATCCACCGACTGCGCCTGCACCGGCGCCAGCAACCACACCTCCGCCTGTCCATCGTGCACGACGACCTGCATGCCGGGCATCACCCGGTCGGCGTCGCGCGGGGCCAGGCCGGCCTCGTCGCTGTCGGCACCGGGCGCCTGCAGGCGTCCGGCGGACGCCTCGACGGTGACCATGGTATCGGCCTGCAACGGCCGACCTTGCCGGTCGAACAGACGGATCCTCAACTTCGCCGGTGTCTGCCCATCGGCCGGCAAGCCATCGCGCTCCACCTCCACGGCGATACGGTCGACGCCCGCAGCGCGCATGTCGAACGGTGGGCGCGGTGGCGACCGCAGTTCGAGCGCCTGCGTCGCTGCGCCGGCCGAACCCAGGCCGAGCGCCGACGCGATGGCGAGCGCCAATACGGAAGAGCATCTGCGCTTGCGGAAAGAAGCTGTCGCCATAGTCATGTCGTCGCTGCCTGGCAGGTCGCCACCCGCCACGGATCGGTGGCAGTTGGCTGCACTTAATGAGAAATCCGCTCACCCCTCGGCCCGCCCAAGCGAATCGGCGCCGCTGGACCGGCATTCGCCCACGTGCCACCGCCATGCCGGCGCGCAAGAAGGCGAGGTCTGGCGTGCAGCGATTCTTTCGCGTACCAGGCGCGGCGATGTACGCGATGACACAACTTCATGTTCTCGATCGCGCAACACGACATCCGCCGATACAGTGCTGCAGCGTTCCGCGTCCGTACATGGCAACCGGGAAGCGCCGGACCCGCCTGGCTGGCGGAAAAGACCGATGCGCCTGGGGCCGTCATCGATTCCCTGGCAAGCCCTGGCCGTCGCGCAGGTGTGGCGATCTGCCGCGCCGACGCAACGTAGCCAATGACCAGTCGAAACAGCGCCTCGCCAGGCGCACGCCCCCGCTGCGGAACACGTCGAAGGCCCGGGCGGCGCTGCGCGTCGCCAGTGGCGATATCGCTACCCGCGGTGACGCCGCGGCCGCAGCAACCAGCGCGCAAACACCCCACCGAGTGCGCCGCCCAGTAACGGCGCCACCCAGAACATCCACAGTTGCTGCATCGCGCCGTCGCTGGCGAACAGCGCCATCGCGGTGGAACGTGCCGGGTTCACCGAGGTATTGGTCACCGGGATGCTGACCAGGTGGATCAGCGCAAGGCACAGCCCAATGGCCACCGGCGCCGCCGCAGGCGCAGCGCCGCGCCGGGTCGCGCCCATGATCACACCCACGAATACTGCGGTCAGCACGGTTTCCAGCAGGAACGCCGGCACCGCGCCATAGCCGTCCGGCGACAGGTCGCCATATCCGTTGCTGGCGAACGCGGCAGGTGTCGCCGCCTGGAACGCCTCGGCCACGGATCCGTGGTGGACCAGATACAGCAGAGCGGCAGCGCCGATGCCGCCGACGAGTTGCGCCAGGACATAACCTGGCACCTGCCGCAGCGGAAAGCGGCCGCCGGCCCACAGCCCCAGGCTCACCGCCGGATTGAAATGGCCGCCGGACAAATGTCCGAGCGCATACAGGCCGGTCAGCACGCTGAGCCCGAACGCCAGGGCGACGCCGAGATTGCCAATGCTGCCGCCAGCCAACAGCGCCGCGCCGCAGCCACCCAGTACCAGCCAGAACGTGCCGGCCGCTTCCGCGAGGAGATTCTTGAACATCGCACTTCCCTAGATGGTCGGATCGAGTCATATCCGCGCGCAATGCGTGATCGCACAGCAAGGCCGCGGCGCATACGAGTTCCGTGGCGAAGCCTTCGCCGGCGCTCCTTCGACGGCGACGGCCGGGGGTGCATCCTGCAGATCCGTGCTGCTGCCGAACGGCGCTTCCAGCGCGATCCGGCAGCAGTCGCCCGGGACACAGCGTCGCCGCTGCGCGGACGCGCGCAAACGGCGAAACGCGCAACCAATGGTTGCCGCGGCGCGCACATCGCCACGCGATACGCGTGCGCTCAGTCGTCGTATTGCCCCTCGGGGAAGTACGCACGCAGGGCTTGCTCGATGGCCGCGCCGCACAGCACCGCCAGCGCCTTTGCCATCGCCGCACCGTGGCTTTCGACCACCAGGGTGATCCTGCCATGGGACGTGGCAAGCACATGCTCGGTCCGGATCGTTTGCGGGATCGGATCCTGGCGTTCGCCCGTCGATTGCATCGTGTCCTCCTTGCGCCGTCTGTCCGCGGCGAAAGCGGACGGAATGAGACCAGCATCCATGCCGATGCGACAGACCGCGAGAGGCGTTGCGACAACCTTCGGTTCGCGCCCCCACAACCGCTCAGGCGTACAAATGCGACGCCTGCTCCATCAGAAAAGCAACGAAGCGCTGAATCTTCTGCGAGTTCCTACGGTTGCCCGGATACACGACGGACAACGCCAGCATCGGTAGCGCCACGCCTTCCAGGACCGGCAGCAGCCGTTGCGCGGCCACCGCCTCGGCGACGAGGAAGCGCGGCGCCGCGACGATGCCGAGGCCGGACTCGGCAGCCGCCAGCAGGTGCTGCAGCGAATCGCTGCGCAGACGCTCACGGACACGGCAGGCATGCCACTTGCCGCCTTCGCAATAGCGCCAGGCACGTGCATCGCCGCTTTCCACCAGCGCCGCGTGCGCCTCCAGTTCCCGCGGCTGGGCGGGTGCGCCATGCCGCTGCAGGTAATCCGGACTTGCGTACAGCGCATAGCCGACCTGCGCGATCTGCCGCGCGACCAAACTCGAATCCTCCAGATCGCCCAGACGCAGGGCCACATCGAAATGCGCCTCACTGACCGTGGGTTGCTCGTACTCCACGTGCAACAGCACATCGGGATAGTCCACGGCAAAGCGGCTCAGCACCTCGCCGATCCGGCGCTCGTCGAACGTGCGCGGCACCGCAAGGCGCAGCCGGCCCCGGATCTGTCCTTGCGTGCTGGCGACGAAATCGTTGGCCGCATTGAACGACTCGAGCAGGCGAACGCATTTGGCGTAGTACACCGCACCGACGTCGGTGGCGCGCACGCTGCGCGCACTGCGGTCCAGCAGCGGCGCACCAAGCTCGCGCTCCATGTCGCTGATGCGCCGGCTCACCACCGACTTGGCGGTCTGCAGACGCCGCGCGGCGTCGGTGAAGCTGGCTGTTTCCACCACCGCCACCAGCGCCCGCAGATCGGCGATCTCGATCATGCGCGGGGATCCAGCATCTCGGCGGCGAGCAGATCGTCCAGTACCGCTGCCAGCGTGGCGTCGCCCGCGTCGGCGCCGAGCTGCACGCAGAACCCGCTGTCCTGATCGCCCCAGGCCGCATCCCCGATCAGCAGCAGCACGGTGTCTGCGGCGATGCCAAGGCGTTCGCGCAAGGCCATTACCGATGCGCCATCGTTGCCTTGCGCAGTGATCGCCAGCGCCAATGGCCCGTCTCCGGCGCCACGCCGCTGCGGATCGATGGTGCGCCTGCCACGTTCGACCAGGATCGCCTCGATGCGCTCGGCCAACGTGCCTTTTGGCAGCGCGAGCAAAACATCGCCTGGCATGCCAGGTGGGTTCGGCGCGTTTGCCGCCCGGTCGCCACGCACCGGCACGCGGCACCACAGATCGCAGCCCCCATCCTGGCGCCGGACCAGCTCGACCTGTGCACGCAACTGCCGCAACAGCGTCTGGCTCACCGCAAGCCCGAGGCTGCCTTCAGCGTGATGCAGCAACAGATCGTGCGTGGTGACCAGGGGGCCGAAGCGCTCAGCGGCGAAGCCGTCCGGCTCGCAAGCCAGTTCCATCTCCAGGTAGCGCGCGCCGGCCTTGAGATCCAGCGTCAGCCGCACGCCGCGCAGGCCATCCAGGGCGTGCACCAGCAGATTGGTCAGGATCTGGCGCACCGCCAGCGGATCGACCAGCACGGCCTCCGACCCGCGGCTGACCCGCAACTGCAGTTGCACGCCCGCCTCGCGCGCCTGCAAGGCAAAGGTGTCCTGCAGCCACGCCGCCAGTTGCGGCAACTGCACCGCGCCGCGTCCGTCGCTGTCGGCGGACAGTCGCCCCAACCCCACCAACGCGTTGCGCGATAGCGCATCCAGTTGTACCGCCGCCTGCTGGATGGCAGCGACCGAGGCCGAGGCCGCCGGTTCCTCAGCGAGTTGCCGCGCCAACGCCTTGGCGTGCGCCGACAGCACCGCCAGCGGCGCACGCATGGCGTAGGCGATGCCTGCGAACAGGTTGCCGGTACGGCGGAACGGCTCAAGGGTGAGTTGGCTGCGCACATCGCGCGGCGGTGGCCGCCCCAGCGCCCGCAATTGCCGCTCCTGCGATAGCGCCGCTTCGTTGCCGAGCTGCTGGTAGTCGCGCAAGGCCAGCATGCCGTCGCTGTTGCCAAGCAGCACCATGTGCCGCAACGCATCGCCTTCCTCGACGATGTGCACGTCGACATAGCGGTCCTGACTCAGCTCCACCCCGGACAACGTGACCGGCAGGACAGCACAGCCCACCAACAGGTCGCGCAAGCGCTGGATGGTCGCCGACTGCGGCTCCGCGTCGCCAAGCAACTGGGCCAGATCGCCGACGATATCCTCCACCGCACCGCTGGCATCGAAGCTCACCACCACCGGCTGCTGCGCAGCCACCGCAGCGGCCCGACGTCGTCGCTTCATGGCGAACGCTCGAGTTGCGCCGCGAGCGCCGCGAAGGCCTCCTCCACGCCGTGGCCGACCCGTGCGCTGGCGCTGAAGGTCGGCAACTGCTCGGCCAACTTGCGCACGTGCGCCGGTGTGACGTCCCATTGGTCGGCCATATCGCACTTGTTGAGCACCAACACCGCCGGCAGCGAACGGCCTACGATCCTCTCGGCCTGCTCGCGCAGTTCCAGCACCGTATCGAGGGTATGCGCGCGCGTTCCGTCCGCCACCAGCAACAGGCCATGGCTGCCGATCAGGTAGTGGCCGCGCAGTTGATCGATCAGGCTCGCACCGGCGATGTCCCACAACACCATGCGCAACTCCTGCGATGGCGAGAGTGCGACGGCCTTGCTGTCGACCTTGACCCCGACGGTGGTCAGGTAGTGCTCCGAGAACGTATTGCGGACGGCACGCGCCACCAAGCTGGTCTTGCCGACGGCGAAATTGCCCAGCAACGCGATCTTTCGGGATAGGGAGATCATGGCGATACCGCAAAGAGAGTGACGATGAGGGAGGTGGCGCGGCTGTCGCTGCGGTGAGGCAGCGTGGCGAGCGCGTCTTCGTCCAGAACGATCGTGTTCGGTGGCCGCAGTTCGCGCATCAGTTGCGTGGCCAGCCATTCGGCGCGGCGTCGGCGCAGGTCGCGGTTCTGCGCATAGCTGCCCGGGTCGTCGGTGAAGCCGCGTGCAACCAAGCGGAAGCCGATGGCGTGCGCCGCGCCCGCATCCTGCAGTGCCTGCACGCGCTCGATCATCGATGTCAACGCCGCCGACATATCGTCGCGCGGCTGCGCCGTTCCCGGCTCGAAGACGATCTGGATGGCCTGGATCTGCGCGACGAGCGCGGCGATGCGCGCATGCCCCGGATAGGTCAGCTGCGTAGTCTGCAGCCGCAGTCCGGGCAGCGGAGACGGTTGCGTCCGCAGCCATTGCCACTGGGCGAATCCGACCTCGCCGACCAGCCGCAGCGTGCCATCGGCATCGGGCGCCTGCACGATCGCCAGCGGCAGATTCAGGCTCTGCGCCACGCGGCGGCGCAACGGCAATGGCTGCAACGACATGAACGGCTGCAAGCGCCATGTCGCCGCGACCTGCGGGTGAGCGCGCGCCAGCCAGGCCGCAGGATCGTCCGCAAGCGGATCCAGCAACCCGGCAATCCGCAACCGCCCGCGCTGCGACGCATCCCAGTCGGAGAGCGATAGTCCCGGCCAACGCGACAGTTCGCCATGCACCTGCCGCGCCTGCGCCGACCAGCGCGCAGTCAGGCCGGCGTGTGCCGCCACGACCATTGCCACCAAAGCCACCGCCGCATAGGCATAGCGGCGGTGACGCTGCGCGCGCGGCGACTGCCAGGTCGGCACACCGGGATTGAGGGCATCCAGCGACACCTGCTGCAGATACCCGGCCCCCGCCTGCCCGCCCTGCGCCGTATCGGCGAGCGACGCGCCATGACGCCGATGCAGCGCTTCACAGATCGCATCCAGGCGTTGCGCGAATCCGCTCGGTGGTAGCCCACGCACGAAAGCCACCAGCCAGCAGCAGGGAGACTCGCTGACCGCCAGGCGATAGTCGCCGACCGTGGCCGAGCCGAGTCCATCGGCCTCGCCCGCGACCGCATCGCGCACGAACTGGTGGATCGCACTGAACATGCCCGCCACCGCGTCGGTGTCCAGCGCTTGCGCTCCTTCCGCACCAAGGTAGCCGAGCAACAGACCGTTGTCGCGCTGGATCAGGAATAAGTGCTCGACACGGTAGCGCGCACTGTGCCGCAGCGCGATCTGCGCATACGGCACGCCGCCGCGCCAGGCCAGCCAACGCCACCACAGCGAGCGCGGACTGAGCGGGCCGCCCAACGCCCGGTCCAGGTCCTCGCCGATCTGGCGCATGGCTTCGCTCAGCGCGCGGCGGATCGTTGCGCCGATCAGCGGATACAGCGCTTCCACTACCGTGTGTGGCCGATGCCGCACCGCCGCTTCGAGCGCTTCGCCGCTCAGCGCCGACAGCGCCTCGCGCAGCCGCGATGGCGCGGTCGGCACGGCGGCGTCGCGCTCCACTTCCTCGGCGAGCACATCGGCGAATTGCGCCAGCCGCGCTTCCATGCGTCGCAGCCGCTCCCATTCCGGTTGCAGCAACAGTTCGCGAAGACGCTGATAGTCGCCGTGCATTTTCCACGCTCAGCGTTCGCCGAGCGCCGCTCCCGGATCGCGCAGACGCAGCGCGACCTCGGCGAGCAGATCGGCGAGGTCGTGCCTGGCCAGCTTCTGCGCGTCCAGGACCGTGCGCGTCTCGGCAAGCGCCTCGCGCACTCCGGCGATCGCCTCGTGCTGGATCTGGCGCAGATCGGCCAGCCCAGCACGGTGCCTCGCCTCGGCGGCGTCTGCATCGCGCTCGTGCCGCTGCAACGCCGCGGTGATCTCCGCGCGCCTGGCCCGCGCTGCCTGTTGCCAGCGCACCTGCATGTCGTCGATCGCATTGGCGCGGTTGTCGACCTCTTGGTGCAGTTGCGCCTGCATGCGCTCGTTCTGCGCGAGCAAGCGCGTTTCCAGTTCCAGCAGTTGCCGTTCGCCGCGCTGCGCGAGTGCGGTCAGTTCCTGCTGCAGATGCTGGCGCAGTTGCTCCAGCCGCGCGTCGAAGTCTCGTACCACGCCGCCTAACATCAGTTCGCGCAATTGTTCCATGCGCGGATCGCCCGGCGCCGACGGAGAAGGATCCGTGCGTTCGGCCGGTGAAGCAGGGATGCTCTGGCCGGGAGCATCGGAGTCGGTTGGGGCGGGCGTCATGTACGTCTCTCGGTAAGGCGATGCCGGCTGTCGACAGCGCGAACGAAGCAAGGCAAACCTGGAGCAGCGCTCAGGCCGGGCCGCTGCATGCAGAACGCTCGGCTGGCGCTCGCGCTGCCGCGCCTTCCAGACGCAGCAACAGATCGCGACGCTGCCGCCGGTCCAGGTAGGCAGCGACCAAGGCGGCCAGCGCGCCGCGCAGCGCCTGCTCCTGCAGCGCATCCTCGACCTGCCGCCACACACCCTCCTGCGCCCAACGCACGAAGCGTACGTATGCGCCGTGCCACCGTCCGAACGCATCCGGCGGCATGCGGTTCCAATGCAAACCCGTGTCCGCGACCCACAACACGGACTCGATGAAGCGCCGCGTATCACCGGCATGACGGGCACGGGCGCGAAGCCGCCCAGGCAGCACGGCCG
Organism: Xanthomonas sp. SHU 199; assembly: GCF_000364665.1. Classification (NCBI taxonomy): domain Bacteria; kingdom Pseudomonadati; phylum Pseudomonadota; class Gammaproteobacteria; order Lysobacterales; family Lysobacteraceae; genus Xanthomonas; species Xanthomonas sp. SHU 199. The sequence goes on along the minus strand of NZ_AQOI01000815.1, from coordinate 6,707 downwards.
CGATCCGCTCCCAATCGTCCTCGGTCAGACGACGCGTGCATGCCCACTGCACCGGCAGATCCGACACGCCGGAAGTCGCTGTCTGCGCTGCCCCGCTCATGGACCCGGCACCCGCTTGCGGCCGCGAGCGGGCGCACTCGTCTGGCGCGAGCGACCGCCGCTGCAAGCGCATCGACCGAGCCGCACCCACCGATTTCGCCGCGTTACGTCCAAGACCGCCTCTCCCGTCGTCCGACTCTCCGACACCCAGGTCTACGCCCCGCACTGTGGGTGGCGGGGTTGCTTACAAGGAATTCGTGCTTGATGTCAGAATGAGGACAGCGCATCTTATGAACACATTCACGAAGCGTGATGCCGTCTAGGGGGATCCATGCCCACATCTCACCTGCCCCCCCACGACGACGCGATCACGCAGTTGCTGGAAAGCGCCCAGGCCGGCCAGGCCCACGCCTGGGACCGGATCTATGCCCTGCTCTACCAAGACCTGCACCGCATCGCCCGATCGCAGGCGCGGCGGCAACGCGACCTCGCCATGTCGCCGACTTCGCTGATCAGCGAAACCTGGCTACGCTTGGTCAACGCCGAGGTGGCCGCAGCGACCCGGTCGCATCTGCTGGCATTGCTGGCCCGCGCCATGCGCTTCGTCCTGGTGGACGAGGCTCGGCGCATGTTGACCGACAAACGTGGGCAGGGCCTGGTCCTGGTACCGCTGGACGCGCAACACGACGCCGCCGAGACGGCGCATGCGCCGGACTACATGCTCGCGCTGAATCAGGCCCTGGAAGCACTGGCCGCGCTCGATCCGCGGCTGGTCAAGGTGGTGGAACTGCGTTACTTCGGCGGGCTCAACGAAGCCGAGATCGCCGACCTGTTGCAGATCAACGAGCGAACGGTACGGCGCGACTGGCGCAAGGCGCGCGCCTACCTGTCCCACCACTTGAACGTCCAGGCGACAACGGAGGTGTCCCGCCATGCATGATCTGCAGGCCCGGTCGCTCGCCCTGTTCGACAGCCTCGTCGCGTTGCCGGCGTCGCAGCGCACCGAGGCACTGGCCCGTCTGCGGACCGAACAGCCGGATCTGTTTCCTTTGCTCGACGCATTGCTGAAGGCCGATGCGCGCAGTTCGCCGCTCGACCGGCCGGCACCATCGGCGCTCGCCGGCGACGCGGCCGACGCCGAGCCCGATCGACGCCTGCACCGCCAACTCGGCCCGTGGAAGATCGAACGGGTGCTCGGCGAAGGCGGCATGGGCACCGTCTACGAGGCCAAACGCAGCGACGGCCAGTACGAACATACCGTGGCGTTGAAATGCCTGCGCATGGCCGTCGCATCGCCAGCATTGGTCGAGGCCTTCCGCACCGAACGCAACACGCTGGCGCGGCTGGACCATCCCGGTATCGCCGCCTTGCTCGACGGCGGAGTGGATGCCGACGGCCATCCTTGGTTCGCCATGCAGAAAGTCGACGGACAACCGATCGACCAGTGGTGCGACGCGCGACGGCTGTCGCCGCGCGCGCGGGTGCAACTGTTGCTGCAGGCGTGCGAGGCGGTCGCCTATGCGCATCGCCTCGGCGTTCTGCATCAGGACATCAAACCGTCGAACCTGTTGGTCGATGCCGAAGGCCGCCCACGCCTGTTGGATTTCGGGCTGGCACGGACCCTGCAGACCGAGCGCAGGCCGATCGCCATCAGTCACGGTTACACCGCACCGGAAGCCTTGCGCGAAGCGCGTCCGGCGCGCACGTTGGATATCTATGCGTTGGGCGTCGTGCTGTACCGCCTGCTGTGCGGCGCCGGCCCGGCACCGTTGCACGCACTCGGCACTCCTTCCCTGCCGACGCCCGCGGCGCCGCGCAACCCCAGTGCGCTGGCCGCCAGTGCGGACGCAGCGGTCGCGCAGGCGCGCGGGCTGCGCCATCCACGTGCGCTCGCTGCGGCGATCGGGAACGACATGGATCGGATCGCACTGCGCTGCGTGGCGATCCTGCCAGAGCAACGCTACGCCAGCGTCGAAGCGCTGCAAGCGGACCTGCAACGCTGGCTGGCGCATCGCCCGGTGACCGCCGCACCCGCCAGCCGCGCGCACCGCATCCGACTGTTCCTGCGCAGGAACGCGCTGGCCGCGACCCTGGGCGGCATCGCCGCTGCGGCGCTGCTGATCGGCGGTGCCGTCGCGACGCTGCAATTGCAGCGGGCACGGCAGGAGGTCCGTTCGGTCGCCGCACTGGACCGCCTGTTCGAGCGCACCCTTGGCAGCACCGCGCTCTCCGGATTGGGCGATACGCCGCTGACCCCGCAACGCCTGCTCGCCGACACCGAACGGCGCCTGCGCGATCCGGCGTTTCCGCACACCGCCACCAGCCGGGCCCTGGGCCTGGCCGCGCTGGCGCGCAGCTACAACGTCATCGGCAACGACGCGCATGCGGCGAGCCTGGCCGCCGAAGCCATCGCCTTGCGGCCGGACGACGCGCGCATCGCGGCGATCCTGTCGAGTCTGCAGAACCAGCAGGCCGACTATCCGCGCGCCGAGCGCACCGCATTGCGCGGCCTGCAGCAGGTGGACGCGACTGCCGAGCAGGACGCAGAGCGGCGGCGGCTGCGCGCCTCGTTGCTCGCCGAGCGTGCCCGCGCACGCTGGGGCCAGGCCGACCGGGACCAGGCCAATGCGCTACTCGAACGGGCGCTGGCGCAACTGCCGGCTGGCGGCGCCGACACCACGCTGACGCACGCCGAACTGCTCACGCTGCGCGGCTATTGGCGCACCCAGGAATGCCGGTTGGCGGCTGCGGAGCAGGACCTGCGACAGGCGATCGGCATGAGCCAGCCGCTGGATCCGGCCGTCGCCGACGACGCGCGGCGCTACCTGGTGCGCACGCTCGGTCTGCAGGACCGAGCGAGCGAAGCTCACGCGCTGGCCACCGCATTGCTGGCCAGCCGGCGCCGCATGTACGGCGAAGACCATCCGCAGACCGCGCGGGCACTGGTGACCTACGCCGAGTCGCTCATCTACCAGTCGGACCTCAAGCAGGCGCTCGCCTACACCGACGAAGCGCGCGCCATTTTCCACGCCAGCGTCGGCGACGATCATCCCGACATGGCCGAGGCGCTGCGGTTTTCCTCCTACGCACGCACCGGCACCGGCGATGTGGCCGGCGCCATCGGCCAGGCGCGCGAAGCCCTGCGCATCCATCTGCGGGCGAACGGCCCGCACCATGAACTCACCCTCAAGTCCAAGAACAATCTGGCCGCCGAACTGATCTACTTCGGTCAGTTCGCGCCGGAAAAGCGAAAGGACTACAACGACGAAGCGCTGGCATTGTTCCGCGACGTCGTCGCCGAGGGAACGCGGCAGCGCCTGCCGATGCCAGGCATCCGCCTCAGCTACGCGTTCGGTCTGGTGGTCAGCGAGCATCCGCACGAGGCCGAGCAGCAACTGCTGCTGGCCAACCAGGAGATCGTCGCCCATCTGGGCCGGCAGCACAGCTATCTGTCGGCAACCCGGTACTCGCTGGGCCTGCTGTACGTGCAGTTGAACCGCGACGACGATGCCAAGCGCGTGTTTCAGGCGCTGGTCGACGACTTGGGCGACCCGGACAAGGCGTCGTACATGCGCACGATGAACGCCTTTGGGGCGCTGGATGGCCTGGGCGACATCGAACAGCGCAACGGCCGCCCAGGCCAGGCGCAGGCCTACTGGCGACGCGCCGTGGCGCTGGGGTCGCGCATCTACGGCCCCCAGGGCAGCACGCTGCTCGAGGTGAAGCGGAAACTCGCCGCAGCGCGTTGAGGACGAGGGCTGGCCGCGCAGACCGCCTGCGCCTGTACGTCGACGCAGCGCATCGCGCTCAGGGGAATCGAACCAAGCCGACCACCAGGCAACCTGAGCCGGCGTGGCATCATGACAGGCCCAGTGACGTCGGTATTCGGACATCTGCTGATCTGGCACTTACCGGCGACGACGACCACGCCTTCCCCGCCACGACCGAATCGCGCGAAACAACGAAAAAGCCCCGCACATGGCGGGGCTCTGTCGTGACCGCGAACCGCGCGCGATCAGTCGATGTCGAGGAAGCTGCGCAGTTGCTCGGAGCGGCTCGGGTGACGCAGCTTGCGCAGCGCCTTGGCCTCTATCTGGCGGATGCGCTCGCGGGTCACGTCGAACTGCTTGCCGACTTCCTCGAGGGTGTGGTCGGTGTTCATGTCGATGCCGAAGCGCATGCGCAGCACCTTGGCTTCCCGCGGGGTCAGGCCGGCGAGCACGTCGCGCACGGTCTCGGACAGGTTGATGTTGGTGGTGTTCTCGATCGGGGACTCCACGTTGGTGTCCTCGATGAAGTCGCCCAGATGCGAATCCTCGTCGTCGCCGATCGGGGTTTCCATCGAGATCGGCTCCTTGGCGATCTTCATCACCTTGCGGATCTTGTCCTCGGGCATGTCCATTTCCTTGGCCAGCTCCTCCGGGGTGGCCTCGCGGCCGTACTGCTGGAGCATCTGCCGGGAAATGCGGTTCAACTTGTTGATCGTCTCGATCATGTGCACCGGGATGCGGATGGTGCGCGCCTGGTCGGCGATCGAGCGGGTGATCGCCTGGCGGATCCACCAGGTGGCGTAGGTCGAGAACTTGTAGCCGCGACGGTACTCGAACTTGTCCACCGCCTTCATCAGGCCGATGTTGCCTTCCTGGATCAGGTCGAGGAACTGCAGGCCGCGGTTGGTGTACTTCTTGGCGATGGAGATCACCAGGCGCAGGTTGGCCTCGACCATTTCCTTCTTGGCCTTGCGCGCCTTGGCTTCGCCGTAGGCCATGGCGCGGCTGATTTCCTTCAGCTCGGCCAGGCTCAGGTAGGTGGCCTGCTCCACCGCCACGGTGGCTTCCTGCTCGGCAATGATCTGGTCCTTGACGTCGCGCAGCGCCGACGACCACTTCTGCTTGCGCTTGAGCGCGTCGTCGACCCAGGCCACGTTGGTCTGGTTGCCTTCCCAGGAACGGATGAAGTCCTTGCGCGGCATGCGTGCCACGTGGGTGGCCAGGTGCAGCACGCGGCGCTCGTGGTCCTTGACCTGGGCCATGGTGTCGCGCAGCTTGCGCACCAGCACGTCGGTCAGCGGCAGCGGCAGCTTCAGGGTGACGAACACCTCGGCGATGTCGTTGCGCAGCTTGGTGACCAGCTTGTGCTCGGCGCCGTTCTTGGCGTGGGCCTTCTTGAACTTGGCGTACTCGGTGGCCAGCACTTCCATGCGCCGCGCGACCTCGGCCGGGTCCGGACCGGTCGGGCCGGCATCCTCTTCGGCGGTGTCGACGTCTTCGTCGTCATCCTCGTCGGCATCGGCATCGGTGGCGCTGTCGTCGTCGGACACCGCGACCGGCGGCGCCGGCTCTTCCTCGATCAGGTCGTTGAAGCCGACCACGATCTCGGCCAGGCGCTTCTTGCCTTCCTTGTGCTGTTCGTAGTCCTCGAGCAGGGTCTCCACCGCCAGCGGGAACGCGCCCAGCGCGGCCTGCACCTGGCCGAGGCCTTCCTCGATGCGCTTGGCGATGGCGATCTCGCCTTCACGGGTCAGCAGTTCTACTGTGCCCATCTCGCGCATGTACATGCGCACCGGGTCGGTGGTACGGCCACCTTCGGTGTCGAGCGCGGTCAGCGCCGCGGCGGCTTCTTCGGCCGCGGTGTCGTCGACTTCGCGGTTGCCGGTGTTGCCGTCGTTTAGCAACAGGGTTTCGGCATCGGGCGCAACTTCATGGACATCGATGCCCATGCCGTTGATCATGCCGATGATGTCTTCGATCTGTTCGGGGTCGACCAGATCGTCGGGAAGATGGTCGTTGACTTCCGCGTAGGTCAGATAGCCCTGTTCCAGGCCCTTGCTGATCAGTTGCTTGATGTCGGATTGCTGGGCAGGACGTTCGTTGGCCATGAGTGCTCGCGCCACCGGCAGGTAGGTGAATGAGTGAACCTAGCATTATAACAGCCCGGACCGCCGCTTGCCGGACGAGGAGCCTGAACGGCTCCGCCAGGAACGCGCCGGCGTCTACGGCCGGAGCAGGAAAGTGACCGGGCCGTCGTTGACCAGGCTGACGACCATATGGGCACCGAAGCGGCCGGTTTCCACCCCCGGCGGGTGCTGCGCCCGGCATACCTCCAGCAATCGGTTGAAGCCGCGTTCAGCCTCGGCCGGCGGTGCCGCGGTGGTGAAGCTGGGCCGCATGCCCGAGCCGGTATCGGCGGCCAGGGTGAACTGGCTGACCAGCAGCAGGCCGCCGCCGGTGTCGCGCAGCGAGCGGTTCATGCGCCCGCTGTCGTCGGAGAACACCCGGTAGCCGAGCAGGCGCTCGGCCATGCGCCGGATCCTGGCCTCGTCGTCGCCCGGCTCCAGCGCCACCAGTGCCAGCAGGCCGGGCCCGATCTGGCCCACGACCTGGCCATCGACGCTCACCGAGGCCTGGGTGACGCGTTGGATCAACGAGAGCATAGGGCCGGGATTGGGGATTGGGGATTGGGGATTGGTCGCGCCGCGGACGAACGGTTGCGATCGTGCGGGATCATCGCCGAATGAGCGAGATTGAGAAAGCGACAACGCACGCAGGCGGCGCGATCCGCGACACCCGTCGGGCAGGCCAGATGCGCCGAGCGGATAAACTGGGCCGATGAAACCCGCCACGCTCGCTTCCCTGCTGTATCGCTGCGCCGCCGCCGTGGCGCGCCTG
>NZ_AQOI01000814.1:0-2502 GCF_000364665.1 Xanthomonas sp. SHU 199 | reverse complement strand
CAGGCGCCGGTCGCCGGCCGCGTCCTGCAGCTGTCCGCCGCGGTCGGCGCGCGCAGCGAGGCCAACGCGCCGCTGCTGACCCTGCTGCCGGACGCGCCGCGCCTGGTCCGCGCCGAATTGAACGAAAGCTATGCCGGCAGCGTCACCCCGGGCATGGCCGCCGAGGTCATCAGCGACGACGGCCGCCAGACCGTGCTCGGCCAGGCGGTGGTGCGTTGGCTGGCGCCGGCCTACGGCCCGACCCAGTTGCACGACGACGCCACGCCCGCCGGCAACGACCGCAGCGTGGCCTGCGTGCTGGCCTTCACCCAGCCCTCGACCCTGCGCCTGGGCCAGCGCGTGCTGGTGCGCTTCCGCAACCCGGCCGCGGCCAAGCATTGAGCTTGCACGCCGCCGCAGCGGCGAAAGGCTGCTGAAACGCGCAGCGGCGACCCTGCACGGATTGCCGAGACTGCGCAGCCGCGCCCATTCACATGATCCAATCTGCCGAGTTCCACTTCGAAGGCGGCCGCAATGGCGTGCTGCTGATCCATGGCCTGACCGGCACGCCCAGCGAAATGCGCCTGCTCGGCAAGAGCCTGAACCGCGAAGGCTTCAGCGTCCATGGCGTGCAGTTGGCCGGCCACTGCGGCGACGAGGACGATCTGCTCGCCACCAACTGGCGCGACTGGTACGCCAGCGTCGAGGCGGCGGCCGCGCGCATGCGCCCACAGGTCGACCGGCTGTTCGTGGCCGGGCTGTCGATGGGCGCGGTGCTGGCGCTGCGCCTGGCGCAGGAGCGTCCGCAGTGGGTGGACGGCGTCGGCGTACTCGGCGCCACCTTCCGCTACGACGGCTGGAACATCCCCAAGCGCGCGCGGCTGGCGTTCCTGCTGCCGTGGTTCAAGCGCCTGGGCATCGGCAAGCGCCGCATGTTCCTGGAAGAGCCGCCGTACGGCCTGCGCGACGAGCGCATCCGCGCCCAAATCAGCAGCGCGATGCTCGGCGGCGACAGCAGCGCCGCCGGCCTGCCCGGCAACCCCTGGCACGCCCTGGCCGAGATGTACCTGCTCGCGCGCGCGGTGCGCCGCGACCTGCCCAAGGTCGTCGCGCCATGCCTGGTCGCGCACGCGACCGAGGACGACATCGCCGACCTGCGCAATGCGCGGCTGGTGATCGCCAACGTATCCGGGCCGACGGAGTTGCTGCTGCTGCACGACAGCTATCACATGATCACCCTGGACCGCGAACGGCGCGTGCTCGGCGCGCGCCTGGCGCAGTTCTTCGCCGCCCTGTGCGCGCCGCAGCAGGCCGCCGCCTGATGGCGATGACCGGCTCGGTAGTGGGCATCTGGCTGGCGACGGTGGCGCTCGACACCGCCGGCCAATTGGCCTTCAAGTACGTGGCCAGCCACCCGCAGGGCACCGGCATGGCGCGCTGGCAGCGCATGGCGCGGCAGCCGCAGCTGTGGTTCGGCGTGGCCTGCTACGTGCTCGAATTCCTCGCCTGGACCGCGTTCCTGTCGCTGGTGCCGCTGGGCCGCGGCGTGCTGCTGGGTTCGATCAACATCGTGGCGATCATGCTGGCCGGGCGCTGGCTGTTCGGCGAACGCCTCGGGCGCATGCAGGTGGCCGGCATCTGCCTGGTCAGCGCCGGCGTGGCGGTGGTGGGGCTGGGCTCATGAGCCGGCCGTCGCTGCATCGCTATGCGGTGGGCTTCGCCCTGCTGCTGAGCTTCGACACCCTGGCGCAGATCGGCTTCAAGCTGGCCGGCACGCACGCATTCCCGCCGCAGGCCGAACTGGCCTGGGTGCTGCGCCTGCTCGGCAGCCCATGGCTGTACGCGGCGCTGCTCGGCTACATCGGCGCCTTCTTCACCTGGATGAAGCTGCTCGAGCACGCACCGATCGGCCCGGCATTCGCCGCCTCGCACCTGGAAGTGGTCAGCGTGATGCTGCTGTCGGCCTGGTGGTTCAACGAACACATCGGCCTGTTGCAGGCGCTGGGCGCGGCGCTGATCGTCGGCGGCATCGTCTGCCTGGCGATCGGCGAGCGCGCGGACCCCGCCGATGCGCACTGAAATCCCACCGACCGCCGGCCTGCCGCTGCAGTGGGGCGACCTGTGGCCAGGCCGGCCGCGCGAACGCCTGGCCAGCGCGCTCGGCCTGCCGCAGGCCCTGCTGACCTGCTCGGGCACCGCCGCTCTGATCGTGGCCCTGCGCACCCTGACCGCGGCCAACCGGCGCCGGCAGGTGCTGGTGTCGGCCTATACCTGCCCACTGGTGGCGCTGGCGGTGGCGCACTGCGGCCTGCAACTGGTGCTGTGCGATCTGCTGCCCGGCTCGCTGGAACTGGACCCGGTGCAGCTGGCGCAGCGCTGCGGCAGCGACACCCTGGCCATCATCGCCACCCATCTGGGCGGGCGTCTGATCGACCTGGCGCCGCTGCGCCGCGCCGCCGAAGGCTGCGGCGCGCTGCTGATCGAAGACGCGGCGCAGGCGCTGGGCGGCGTGCACCCCGACGG
>NZ_AQOI01000813.1:0-669 GCF_000364665.1 Xanthomonas sp. SHU 199 | reverse complement strand
GCCCCGCCGCCGGTGGTCGCCGCGCAACCGCTGCCGCGCCTGCTGGTCCTGCCACTGGCCGGCGACCCGGGCAGCGCCGAGCAACGCCTGGCGCTCGGCAGCTGGCTGCGCGGCAGCCTCGGCGAAACGCTAACCGTGGTCGATGACGCGCGCACCCGGCAGGCGTTGCGCCAGTACGACCCCACCGGTCAGGCACCGCTGGACGTGGCGGCGCTGCGCCGGCTCGCTTCGGCGCAGCGCGTGCTGCAGCCGAGCCTGCAACACCAAGGCGCCGGCTGGCGCCTGCAGGCGCTGCTGCACCCGGCCAGCGGCGCGCCGCAACGCATCGACGGACCGACCGCCGCCGATCCAGCCGCGGCCTACGCCGCCTGGTTGCCGATCGCGTCCAGGGCGCTGCTCGGCGAAGGCGCCACCCTGCCCGACGACCTGCCCGCGCCCACCGTGCTGCAGGCGTATGCGCGCGGCCTGGCAGCGCAGCAGCACGACGACAGCGCGCAGGCACTGCAGCAGTTCGCCGAGGCCAGCGCGCAGGCGCCGCAGTCCGCGCCGTTGCGCCTGGCCGAGGTGGTCGCGGCGCAAGCCATCGGCGAAGAACAGAAGGCGCGCGAGGCGCTGGATGCGCGCGTGCCTGCGGCGCCGGCGCGGCCGCGCACCCTGGCCCTGCTGGCG
>NZ_AQOI01000812.1:0-6857 GCF_000364665.1 Xanthomonas sp. SHU 199 | reverse complement strand
TGGCGGGCGCGCGTTCCAGCAGCCCGCTTTCGCGACGCGTCCCGGCGCGGTCCACGGTCTGCAGGTCGAGCTTGCCGTCCGGTCGTACGCGCAGGGTCAGCTGACCGTCGCTCAGGCGATCGCAATAGCCGCCATCGGCGATGCCCAGCGAATACAGCGCCGTTGCCTCGCGCACGCCAACGTAACGCCCCTCCAAACGGCACTGGCGCGGCGGGCCATAGCGCAGTTGCACGGTGGGATTGCCAGGTGCCTGCGACGTCGCGGCGACGCTCAGTTCCACGTCGATCGCCCTATCGCCGGAGTCGGGACGCATCATCCCTCGCCACTTGCCCTGCAGCGGGCTGGGCTGGCCCGGATCGCTATGCAGCACCACCGGCAGATCCTTGCCGTCGACGTTCAAGCGCAGGTCGTCGCCGCTGCGCTGCACGCGCAGCGGCTTGCCCATCAGCTTGTCGCAGTAGGCGCCGCCATTGATCGACTCCAGTGCGAAACCGGCACCCGGTTGCGGCTTGACCAGCAAGGCGCAGTTCAACGGCGAGCCGAACATCAGCCTGGCGTTGCCGTCGCGCTGGGCCAGGCGCACGGCGGCCAGGCGCTGCGCATCCAGCGCCAGGGTGCCGCTCCATTCGCCGGGCGGCAGCGCGTCTGCGTTGGCCGCTGCGGCCGGCGCAGCAGGCGTCGGCGCCTGCGGTGCGGCACCGGCGGCGAACGGCATGGCCAGGCACAGCGCCAGCCAGAGCGGGAAACGCGCAACACCACGCGAACGGATACGCATGCGACTCTCCTGTTGGATACGAAAGGAAACGATGGGCGCGGTCAGGACAGACCGAACCAGAGCAGCGCCACCACGGCCGCCACCAGGCACAGTACGGCAAGCAGCCACAGCGCCCGGCGTCGACGCCGGCGCAGTCGCTGCGCGCGGGCCAGCGAGCGCAGGTCGATGTGCAGTTCTCGGCACCACAGGTCGGTGTCGTGCCGGGACAGGATGAAGCCGTGTCTACGCATGTGCGGTCTCCTGGGCGGGATCGTGCGGGGCGGGCGCATCGGACAGCTGCCACAGCTTCAGCCGCTGACAGTCGAACAGCACCTCGCCGACCGGGGTGTGGGTGCCGCGGAACAGGATCTGCAGGCGGTGCCCGGGCCGCCGCGGCCGGCGCGGCAACACCTGCAGCAGCAGGCGCGGCGCCTCGTCCGGCACCTCCTCCACGTCCAGTTCGACGTCGAAGGCCAGGGCCAGTTCGCCGATCTGCGGCAATTGCCAGGCGCGCAGCTCCCACAACGGGATCTGCAGCGACGGCGGCTCGGCCGCGTCCGTCGCCACCGGCAGCGTCTCGCCTGCGCCGAAGCAGGCGCGCAAGGCCTGTGCGTGACGCGCGCGGCAGCGCCGCTGCGCATCCAGCAGGGCCGCCGACAGCCCCTGCAACAGCAGGTCGAACTCGCAGCGCAGGCTGGCCATCAGTCGTCCTTCATCCAGCCGGGCTTGCGCGGGAAGCCCACGTGGTAGCACAGCCACTGCATCACCACCTGGTGCTCGCCGATCTGCAGCACGGCGAAATTCTTCTCGGTGCCGATGATCGCGCCCTTCGGCGAATCGCTCAGGCAGCGGTTGAGCAAGGCCCGCGCGGCTTCGATCTGCTCGGGCGATTGCATCTGCGTCGGGTTGTCGCTGCCGACCACGACCCGCTTGACGAACTTGACTTCAGTAAGGTCGAACATCGTTGACGAGTCCCCCGACGAGATGGTTCAACGGACCGCTATGGACTTACGCGGGAACCGGCTCGGGCTTGCCGATCTTGCGCGGCGCCACCGAGGTCTGCAGGATGTCCAGCACCCGCGCCAGACCTTCCGGCGGCCCCTTGTCCGCGGCATGCACCGAGACGTGGTACTTGGCCGAGTTGTCCGAGCTGCGCGTATTCTCCTTGCTGGTGGAGACAGAGCCCTGGATATGCACCTTGGCCTTGAACAGGCCGAAGCCGTATTCCACGTCCGCCGACATCGACGCCGAGGCGTCGGTCTTCTCCTTCGAGGAGAAGGACGACTTCACTTCCATGTCGAAGGTGATGTCCACGGTCTGGATGCTCAGGCTGGGCACGTTGACGATGGCCAGCAGCGGCACTTCCAGCTCGACCTCCTCCTCGGCGATGCCGCCGGCCTTGTCCGGGTCGTCGACCGGCCGCTTGAAGCGGAAGCTGGCGGTACGGGTGGCGCCGGTTGCCTGCGGATTCTTCGGGTCGGGGTTGTCCGGCGGCAGGAAGCCGATGACGCGGATGAAATCGGCGGTGGCGCGGGCCAGCTTGACCTGCGCGTCGCAGGCCGCATCGAGCGGGCCGCCGATCAGGTCGCCCATCGGCAGACCCTTGAACTGACTTGACATATTGACGAGTTCGTCAGCCATTGCAGTGACTCCTTCAGTTGGTGGGATTGGTTACATCGTCCGTGCCCGCGACGTCCGGCTTGTCGGCCATGACCGTCTTGAACACGCCCTGCGTCTGCGCCAGATGGTTCAGCAATCTGGCCGCTCCGTCAGTCGGTTCGGTCCCCTCCACGCGCAACACGACGTGGACGGCACTCTGGCGCTGGCTCCGCGCGCTGGCGCTGGTATCGACGCGCACGCTGGAACGGGTGGCGGTGCGCTTGGCCTGCCAGGCACCGCGCGGGCCGGGCGACTCCGGCGCGAAGAAGCCGTCGGCGGACTGCAGGCCGCCGAGGTCGCCGAGCTGCGCATCGAAGCTGATCTCCACGTCCTTGATCCGCAGCACGTTGGTCGAGACCAGCGGCAGCAGCGGCGCGCGGTAGTAGTCCTCGTCGCCTTCGGCGGCCTGCGGGTGCTGCGACGGCAGGCGGATGATCACGCTCTTGGGCCGGTGGAACTCGTCGAAGTAATCGCCGAGGTTGGCCATCTGGTGCTGCTCGATGCGGTCCTGCGCCTCGATCACGGCGCCGGCCAGCGCTTCGATCAGGTCGTTCAATGCGGTCGGTCCAGCCATGGTCGCTCCTGGGGAAAGAAGGCCGCCGTCGGCGACGGCAGCGGATCGGCGGCGCTTGCCGCGCGCGCGCTCAGCTCAGGTCGGGAAAGGAGTCGGTGCGCGCCAGCCAGCCTTTGAGGAACTTGCCCAGCGGCGGCTTGGCCGCGACCAGGCGCTGGTAGTAGTCGCGCCGGCCCTGCTTGTAGCGTGCGTACAGATCGCGCTGGTCGGCGGCCTTCAGCGCCGCCAGGGTGGCCGGGCCGAACTTGCCGTCCTCCGGCAGCTGCAGCGCCGGCGCCTGCGCGTTGAGCACGCGCTGCAGCAGCTTGATGGCGTTGTTGCCGGCGTTGACCTGGAAGTCGAACAGGATGTTGGCCAGCGGCTGCAGCGCGATCTCGTCGCCGTGCACCGCATTCCAGTAGCAGGTCTTGTAGATCACCCCGGCCTGCGCGTCGGTGAGCGCGCGCAGGTTGTCCAGGGTCGGTTCCAGTTGCAGCAGGCTCTTGGCGTACAAGCGAAACGTCGCCAGGGTGATGCCCTTGTTGGTGGCGCCGCCCGGATCCACCGGATCGTTGACGAAGCCGCCCTCGTGCTTGAGCAGGGTCGGAAAGAACGCGTTGAAGTCGGCCATGGGATCCTCCGCTGATGCCCGGTGTGGGCGTGGAGGAAGTCTGCGCAGCGGGCCGCATCGGCGGGATCGGCAAAAGCCCGATCCGGCGGCGGCGGCGCACTGAGGCGCCGTGTGCATGCGGATGCCCGCGATCCGGGCAGCGGCGTCGGCGCGCGCCGCGCACCGGCCGCAGGCTTCTGGAATAATGCCGGGCTATGAGCAAAATCGAACAACTGCTGGACAACAACCGCTCCTGGTCCGAACGCATCAACCGCGAGGATCCGGAGTTCTTCAGCCGCCTGTCCAAGCAGCAGACCCCGGAGTACCTGTGGATCGGCTGCTCCGACTCGCGGGTGCCGGCGAACCAGATCATCGACATGGCGCCGGGCGAGGTGTTCGTCCACCGCAACATCGCCAACGTGGTCGTGCACACCGACCTGAACTGCCTGTCGGTGATCCAGTTCGCGGTCGAGGTGCTGAAGGTGCGGCACATCCTGGTCGTGGGTCACTACGGCTGCGGCGGCGTGCACGCGGGCCTGACCCGCGCGCGGCTGGGCCTGGTCGACAACTGGATCCGCCACGTCACCGATGTGGCCGAGAAGCACGAGCACTGCCTGCAGCAGGCTGGCGACCTCAACGTGCAGCACGCGCGCCTGTGCGAGCTCAACGTGCTCGAGCAGGTGGTCAACGTCAGCCGCACTTCGATCGTGCTCGACGCCTGGGCGCGCGGCCAGGAACTGACCGTGCACGGCTGGGTCTACAGCCTGCGCGACGGCCGCGTGCACGACCTGGGCATGGAACTTGACCGCATCGACGACCTGGCGCCGCGCTACGATGCCGCCCTGGCGCGCATCAGCCAGGACCGCGAGGACCGCTGAGCGGCGCGCCGCTCCGCCATCTCGATCAAGGATCCGCATGCTCCCCGGCCCGCTCAACCTGCACGCCTGGATCGACGCCCACCGGCACCTGCTGAAGCCGCCGGTGGGCAACAAGTGCATCCACGCCGGCGACTTCATCGTGATGGTGGTCGGTGGGCCGAACGCGCGCAGCGACTACCACTACGACGAAGGCCCGGAGTGGTTCTACCAGCTCGAAGGCGAGATGGTGCTGAAGATCCAGGAAGACGGCGCGGTGCGCGAGATCCCGATCCGCGCCGGCGAGACCTTCCTGCTGCCGCCGAAGGTGCCGCACTCGCCGCAGCGCGGCGCGAACTCGGTGGGCCTGGTGATCGAGCGGCGGCGCCTGCCGCACGAGCAGGACGGCCTGCTGTGGTTCTGCGAGCGCTGCAACCACCTGCTGTACGAAGCCTACTTCCCGCTGCAGAACATCGAGACAGACTTCCCGCCGGTGTTCGCGCGCTTCTACGCCTCCGAATCGCTGCGCACCTGCGCCCGCTGCGGCCACGTGCATCCGCGGCCGGCGGCCGACGCACCGTGACCGCCCTGCCCCCGCGCCGTTCCGGCTCGCGATGCTGCGCAGCCTGATCGCACTCAAGCCGCGCGACGTGCCGCTGCGCGTGGCCCTGCGCAACACCGCCGCGGTGGTCGCGCCGCTGGCGCTGGGCGTGGCCGCCGGCCATGCCGAGTTGGGTCTGGCGGTGTCCACCGGCGCGCTCAACACCATGTTCTCCGACCAGCCCGGCCCGTACCGGGCGCGGATGCAGCGCATGCTGATGGCGGCGCTGGCGGCGGGCATGGCCGCGCTGCTGGGCATGCTGATCGGCGCACACACCGTGGCGCTGGCGCTGAGCGCGCTGTTGCTCGGCCTCGGCGGCGGCCTGCTGGTGGCGCTGGGCCCGGTGGCGGCGCGGGTCGGGCTGACCAGCATGATCCTGCTGGTGGTCAGCGCCGACGTGCGCCTGCCGCCGCTGCAGAGCGTCGGCGTGGCCACGCTGATCTTCGCCGGCGGCGTGCTGCAGATGCTGATGGCGCTGGCCGCCTGGCCGCTGCAGCGCTACCGCCCGGAACGCTTCGCCCTGGCCGACCTGATGCGGCAACTGGCCGGCATCGCCCGCCAGCGACCCGGCGCGACCGCGGCGCCGCCGGCCACCGAAGCGGTGCTCGAGGCGATGGTGATGCTGCACGGTGAACACCGCTCGCGCGGACGTGCGGTGCAGGCGTTCCGGGTCATCGCCGAGCTGTGCGAACGCGCGCGGCTGGAGCTGCTGACCCTGGCCGACCTGCACGGACGCCTGGACGCAGGATCGCCCGCGCGGCTGCCGATCGAGCGCGTGCTCGAACGCAGCGCGGTGGTGCTGGACCAGCTCGCGCACGCGCTGGACAGCGCCGAGGACCCAGACGCGGCCACCGCCTCAATGACCGGATTCGACGATCTGGTGGATGCGCTGGCGCAAGTGCAGGCGCAGACCGAGGACACCCGCGAACGCCGCCTGCTGCGCATCGCCGTGGCCCGTGCGCAGGGCCTGGGCGGCCAGCTGCGCGCGCTGGCGCGCAATGGCCGCTGGGCCAGCAGCCGCGGCGAGATCCAGGCCGAACTGGCCGAGGCGCAGTTGCCGGCGGCGCTGCGTCCGCTGGCGCCGCTGCAGACCTTGCGGGCGAATCTGAAGCTGTCCTCGGTGGCGTTCCGCCACGCGCTGCGCTGCGGCGTGTGCCTGGCGCTGGCGGTGCTGTTCGCCCGCTGGCAGGCGATCCCGCACGGCTACTGGATCCCGATGACCACCGCGATCGTGCTGAAGCCGGATTTCGGCGGCACCCTCAGCTTCGGCGCGCTGCGCGTGGCCGGCACCTTCGGCGGGCTGCTTCTGGCCACCGTGCTGGCGCACTTCGTGATGGACGGGGCGGTGGTGCGGCTGCTGTTGCTGACCGTGTTCTGCCTGGGGTTCCGCCTGCTGACCCAGGTCAACTACGGGCTCGGCGTGGCCTGCCTGACCGGCATGCTGGTGCTGCTGCTGTCGTTCGAGGGCATGGCCCCGGGCGAGGCGATCGGCGAGCGCATCCAGGCCACCGTGCTCGGCAGCGCGCTGGCGCTGGCGGCCTACGCGCTGTGGCCGACCTGGGAACGCAAGCACATCCGCGCGATCCTGGCGCAGTTGCTGCTCGCCTACCGCGACCATCTCGATGCGGTGCTGGAAGGCCGCCTGCAGGCGCTGCCGGACACCCGCGCGGCCTCGCGCACCGCGCGCACCAACGCGCAGGCCTCGATCGAACGCCTGCGCGGCGAGCCGCGGCGCAAGCGCAACCTGCGCGAACTGACCCTGGCCGAATCGGTGCTGGCCAACGGCAACCGGCTGATCCGCGCCTCGCTGGCGCTGGAAGCGGTGC
>NZ_AQOI01000811.1:0-865 GCF_000364665.1 Xanthomonas sp. SHU 199 | reverse complement strand
CGGCCCCCCGCCGAGCCCGCCACCGCCGACCCGGTGGTACTGCGCGTCGGCGCGCAGCAGTTCACCGCCAGCGAGTACCGCGCCCTGGCCGGCGACGCCACGCGCGGCGCTGCCGGCATCGACGATGACTCGGTGGTGCGCCGTTTCGCCGACCGCGCGATCCTGCTCGACCAGGCCCGGCAGCAGCATCTGCAGGACGATCCGGTGGTGGCCGCGCGCCTGCGCCGCGCCGCCGACGCGATCCTGGCCGAGGCCGCGCAGGCACGGCTCAGCGCCGACGCGCACATCGACGAGGCGATGCTGCGCCGGCAGTTCGCCGCGCATCCGGACGACTACACCGAATATCACCTCCGCCATCTGTTCGTCGCCCTGCATCCGCAGGGCGGGCCGCGCAGCGGGCACACCCTGACCGAGGCGCAGGCCCTGCAGCGCGCCGAAGCGCTCAAGCGCCAGCTCGACGGCGGCGCCGATTTCGCCACGCTGGCGATGCGCGAGTCCGACGACACCGCGACCGCCGGCGAGGGCGGACAGCTGTCGCCGACCTTCGGCCGTTACCTGGCCGATGTCTTCGACGCGCCGATCCGCCAGCTCGCGGTGGAGCAGGTCTCCGCGCCAGTGCGCGGCCCCGACGGCTACCACCTGATCCGGCTCGATGCGAAGACCGCGGCGCGCTTCGACGCGGTGCGCGGGCAGATCGACCTGCAACTGCGCGAGCAGGCGGCGGCCGACGCCATGCAGCGCCTGCGCCAGGCGCAGCCGATGGCGTTCGACCGCGACGCCTACACCGCCGCGGCGCGCTGAGCATGGCGGCGATGCGGCGCCCGCTGTGTTGGTTCGCCGGCGCGGTGGTCGTGGGAATGGTCGC
>NZ_AQOI01000810.1:0-474 GCF_000364665.1 Xanthomonas sp. SHU 199 | reverse complement strand
CGCTGGCTGCCGGCCTCGCGCGATCCGGCCGCCGGCCCGCCGGATCGCGCCGGCGCGCTGTGTTTCAGCGCGGCGCTGGCGCTGTTCACCGCCGGCCTGATCCAGGGCCCGCACAGCGGCTGGGGCAGCGCCGCGACGCTGGTCCTGCTCGGTGCCGCCGCACTGCTGCTGCTCGGCTTCGTGTGCATCGAACGGCGCCGCCGCCATCCGCTGCTGGACCTGCGCCTGTTCCGCTACCGGCGCTTCGTCGGCGTGCAGCTGCTGCCGGTCGCCACCTGCACCAGCTACGTGGTGCTGCTGGTGCTGCTGCCGCTGCGCATGATCGGCGTGGATGGCACGCCGGCGGCCAGTGCCGGCCTGACGCTGCTGGCGTTGTCGGCGCCGATGCTGCTGGTGCCGAGCCTGGCCGCGGTGCTGGCGCAGCGCATCGCCCCGGCCTGGCTGTCGGCAGCCGGGTTGGCGGCGGCCGCGGCC
>NZ_AQOI01000809.1:0-350 GCF_000364665.1 Xanthomonas sp. SHU 199 | reverse complement strand
AGCGCGCCGTCGCGCAGGAAGCGGCGGCGGCCATGGTCGTCGGGGGCGGCCGCGTCGGGCGCGGTGGGGAGCGGGGCAGGCAGGCGAGGGCGGGCGGTCATGCGTGGACGGTGTCCTGGCTAGGCGATCGGGGACGCGAGAGGTGTGGCGGCGTGGCCGCGTTTGCGATTGCCTGCGGTCCGGCCGCGTGCGTGGGACGGGCGAGGCGGGCGGTGGCGCTTGGTGGAGAGGTCGCTCACGGACGGGCTCACGGCGTGCCCGCCGGTGGCGGGATCGGCGCGCGGGCGCGGGGATCGTCCTGCACGCTGCGCATCCAGCCCAGCGCCAGCTGCGGCCATGCCGCCAGCGGC
>NZ_AQOI01000808.1:0-366 GCF_000364665.1 Xanthomonas sp. SHU 199 | reverse complement strand
CCGGCGATGCCGCGGGTGCCGAAGCCATGGCCGCCGTGCGCGAACAGGTGCAGCTCGGCCGGCACCCCGGCCTGGCGCAGCGCCTGGTAGAACAGCAGGCTGTTCTCTTCCGGCACCACCGGATCGTCCTGCGCGTGCACCAGGAAGGTCGGCGGCATGCCGGCATGCACCCGGTTCTGCAGCGAGTAGGCGGCCATGGTCGCCGCGTCCGGATGGCGGCCCAGCAGCCGCAGCCGTGAGCCGGTGTGCGCCGCGGTGCCGCTGCCCATGTCGATGACCGGGTACAGCAGCAACAGGAAATCCGGCCGCGCGCTGACCCGGTCGATCGCATCGCGCGCCGGATACACCACGTCGTCGTAGCGGGTG
>NZ_AQOI01000807.1:0-459 GCF_000364665.1 Xanthomonas sp. SHU 199 | reverse complement strand
CTGGCGGCGACGTGGCCGCCGGCCGAGAAGCCGATCGCGCCGATGCGCTGAGGATCCACGCCGTAGTCGGCGGCATGCGCGCGGATCAGGCGCAGCGCGCGCTGCGCATCGGCCAGCGGCTGGTCGCGCGCCATGGCGCCGTCGACCGCTGCGTCGGGAAGCCGGTAGCGCAGCACGAACAGGGTGATGCCGGCCTGTTCGGCGAAGATCGGCACCAAGGCCGTGCCTTCCTTGTCCAGCACCACGCGCGCATAGCCGCCGCCGGGCGCGACCAGCAGGGCGCTGCCGTTCGGCGTCTTCGGCCGGTACACCACCAGGTAGGGCTGATAGCGGCCGCTGAGCGCGCGATCGGGCAGGGCCGGGTCGTCGCTGCGCTCGACCAGGTGCGCTTGCTCGGGCCCGGCCGCGGACCCCGGTGCCGGACCAGGCCACAGCGGCAGCCGCGCCGCCACTTCGGCG